>NZ_CP032914.1 GCF_003584565.2 Alteromonas sp. RKMC-009 | reverse complement strand
GCCAGCAGGGAAGCGCCGGATGACGTGATCACCGTTGGCGTCGTTGGTGGCACCTGACGGGTTTCGACTTTACTTCCGTTACGTTTCAGCTGTTCAAGTTCTTCACTCAGTGCCGCATATTTTTTCTTAAGCGCCCCCAATTCTCTCTGACTGCTGGCAAGTCCATACTGGGCAGACTCTCGGGTTTTCTCTGCGTCTGATACAGCGCCTTTCACTGCATGTAATTCCGCTTTCAATTTTTTATTGTAGCTGAGCAACGAGTCGTATTTTTTTCCAATCGTGATCTAACTTCACGACGAGAATAATGACGAGAGTGAAGCAGATAATTGCGATCCACTTTATCGCCGTCTTCTGTGGATCCGGCTGAGCAGCCGAGCTAAGTGCTTCAGGAGGGGCGCCCTCGCGAACGTCCCTCACTCTTTGCAGCGCAGCAAGATGTTTCTCTTCTTCGATGCGTGCTGCCTCCTGTGCATATTCGTAAATGGCATTCAGGCGTTGTTCAAGTTCATCAATTAACCGATTAAACGCATCAAGATCGTTGATTTCACCATTGTCATGCACAACTCGGTTTCTGACCGATGCTATGTAGCGAATTTGCTTCACCACATCCGTGGGCAGCTCAGATTCCACTGACGTGACGTATTCATGTAAACCACGCCCTTCAGCGCCGAATCGCGTCTTTAAGATCTGTTCCAGTCTTTTTGAGCCAACAACTGCCGATTCAATTACGCTCATTACTCATATTCCCATCCGTCGTACACCATTCCATAAAGAAAAACCGAAGGCATCCATCCAACTTTGCAATATCATGAACCGCTACATGACACTGATTTAAGACTAGTCAGTTGCTTCCCCCTCTGTAGGGTCCGCTGTCGAAGTCGTCAAAGAGTCGTCGTCATCGATCTGCCATGAACAAACAGTCGCGGGTACGAAAGGACGAAATATTTTACGGCCTACGCCAATATGGCAAACTGCCTCGCTTCAGGGGGCGGGCTTATAAGGGTAACACTACCCAACCGCAATCTCTTCAATTGTCCACGAATGGCAGGAAACTTTTTCCGCACTGGTTAGATGAAGACTCGCCGAAAAGATAGTAGAGAGAGGTGGTACTTATCTACTAGCACTGAAAGCTAATCAAAAAGAACTGCATATAGCCGTGCGCGATGAACTTGCAGGAACCATAAGTCATGAAGTTATTTGCTTGGAGATACATCATGGACGAGAAGAAGCTTGTCTCAAACTTGCCTCGCGTGGGGACAACCAGAGAAGTAAGTGTGCCACGGAAACAAAAACGCACACATGGTAGCACTGAACGGTAGTTGAGAGTTCATGCTCTCTCTCGCCCTGACGTAGACCCTAAAATTCATGACCTGTTAAATACAAAATGCCTACGAAGGCATTCTTTTTGCCTTGGTAGGCAGTTCCGGTGCCTTGGTAGGCAGAAATGCAGCCTACCAAGGCACCGTGCAGGTTGCTAAATTTTAGAGTTAGATTGTAATCTGGTCAGCTTGCGCGAAGGCACATTATTTTTTGTTATAAATTTATAATAGTTTTAATAGTTATAATTGTTATAGCATGTTTTTTTAAAAAAGTAAATATATGGACTATTAAATCCGCATATTGCTTTTGGTTTTCTCTTTGTGAAGATAAGATATAACTTTAGTGATATCTGATAAAGAGATGTAGACACCTGATGAAATGATATCAATCAAGTTGTACCGGAATGAGCCCCCTTCCAGTCAGAATAATTTCACGTTCAATATCATTCGCGCCCGCATTACAACGTTATACGATTCACGTTCTGTATCGTCTGAGTGGATAATCCTGCTATCGTTGACATAATCAGCTGCTGTAACACCCTTAAATCGCATCTGAGCAGCCCACAGACGACTTTTAGCAATCAAGACGGTAACTAGCATCAAACTGATACCAAACGTTGTAGAGAAGAACTCAGTGAGATTTCTATCGGTGTACAACACAGAGGGCGAAGTCATCCCGTTGATCACTGCCATGATGAACACCACCAGACAGGCGGGAATAAGCGCATACAGCACGATACCAAAGCAGGTATAGCCAATCTTGAAGTAAAAGTTATAGAGGCTTTCTCAGATGAGAGTCAGGCGACGGATAGAGTGTCGAGATACTCGAGAACGAGGATCATGGCTAACAAAATAGCAGTCATGGTTTTGTCTCAAAGAAACGGGAGATCAGTCTTTTTCTCTTGCGTTGCTATTCACTTTGCTCACCACATTGTATTAGCGGATATACGTTATAGATACCACAGCTATTGGATCCCGCTTTCTTAACAATGGTGTCGACCTTCCATGTGAATATTGACTTTATCAATTCCGTGCATGGATTTAAGCATAATCAGGTAGGCATCGATTCTGCTATTGAGCAGAGGCTACGTAAATCGACTGATTAGATGAATTGCGGCCAGAATCACATAAAGTGTCAGCAATCCTAGACAAACTGAGTCAAGGAACTGGTAAATAGCAAAACCGGAAATAACGGTATCCATGACGGCGCCTGCGACAAATATCTACAGCGCAGTATGAACCATAAAAGAGAACGACAGATGTTTTAGAGCATTGACGCGATTTGTATGCGTTTGAGGTATGCCACCAGCTTGACCGAATAAACCAACATGCAGACCACGGTGTTCATGACATTGACACACAGTTTCGTGGCCGCTTTCACTTGGACTCTATCACGCAAGCTGGCACTGTCAGTCACTCCTATAGGCATATCTGCGCCATATCGGTAAATTTTCATTCAGGAAATCCTTTTGTATAGTGCTATGAGTGGCTTAGCATGAATTTTGCCAGGTCGATTAGTTTTCAATCCACAAACCCGGCGTGATTTTGCAATAGGCGTAACCGACTTTGCTGACGGTGTCAGAATAGGTCAGTCGATGAGAGATAACCTGCTGGAGTTGGGAACGTAGTGTATCAGGCGCTTCTCTTATCATTTTATTTGTCACATTCATCACGACATACCCTTGGTTGGGTGCAAACGCCCGCATCTCGTGATCGCGCAAAAAGGCCTCTTTGAGGCTGTGATTCTGATAACCGTTGAATTCGACCATGATGCGGTATGGAACGATGTAGCTGTCGTATCGCCATTTATTTGGGGCGTCAGGCAACATGACTTCGTGTGTAACAAGTCCACCTGCGTCGTGCCAGTAGTCACCTAAGAGCTCCACCGGCAGTTGGTGGAGCTAATGCACCGAGTTTTTCGTGGGCCAACGACAAAAACCGTTTATTTTTTGTCATTCTCCCGTGCGGTGTCACGATCCCTTTGTGGTGACCAGATGGATGTTTACCAAGATGCTTTTCCAGCAGTTGCTAAACATGAGCAGGATAATTTTTCAAAACAGCATGGGTGATCCGTATACGGTTCTAGCTGAACAAGTGAAGTGACTCCCCTACCCTATCGTGAGATTTCCGCTTCGCGACTTTCTGCTTTTGACGACTGCACACGTTCAACGAGAAACGATTTGTTTTTATACCGGACGAACCTAATGAGTTTCTCAATGCGTTCCAGTGACATCGATGTGGTAATCACCATGGCAGGATTATCTTCAATCATCAGGCCTTGAGGTTTTAGTGGGCTGGTATCCATACCCAGCTTCTGTAATCCCGAATTGGCATAGTGAAATACGATCTGCATGTTGTGCTCCTGTAGATAGAAGCGTTGAGTGTATTAGTAGCGAGCTCGTTAACTCCGCGTATTGTTAAGTGACTAACACAGGAGATAAGTGATGACCGAATAGATGAGATTTCCCCCCAAAATTAAACCGCGAAGTCCGCTTGAGATTTCCAAGTCCCGTTTTTATATCGGTCAGACTGTCTATGCGGCGAAGAACCTCGGGCAGGAACCCAGTAGCGACAGTCCTGGTGGAGTTTTTGCGCATGAAGGTGACAAATTGATCATCAGAGGCTGATGCGAATATGACGTAGATAACCCGGTATACGTCAGTCATGAAGACGCCACCCATTCTCGCTTTTCTGCCAATGCCAGTGAGCTCTGTACCAGGCGTCTACCACCGGCCAAGATGGGCAGCGAATAACAGCCCCTGCAGTTAACGGTAGTATGGACGCTTTTTGCCCTGCATTTTTAAAAAGCTAAAGTTCTGAGAGATTCGGCTTTAGCCTTATCTGTTACCTCTTTGTTGCCTCTAAGAGAACTTCTAATGTGATCACGAGTGACGGATCGGAAGAATGAAATGCACGATCTGATCATGTACGGCATCGAGTCCTCACGAATGGCATGAGTAGGTGCGCATCAATGGCGCGGTGTGATGGATACAAATGCCGAATGTTCGTTGAGATGCAGGGCAAAATGGCGTTAAGACAATGAATTAGATGCATAATGACGGCTCCGTGACGTTATACCGCTCTAAAACTATGAAAATGAGTCCTGAATTTTATGACAGACACGCGAAAGCCACGACATGAAGCCGTGTTCTTTCAAATCTGTGTCGTCAGGTGCGTCGCTGGTAATCCCTAAGGTATGCTGCAGCTTCTGCGGGAGTCGGTCGCCGGTTTGTAGTGGCAGGTCTATCCAGGAGCACAGGTGCTTTCTTGGGTTTTCCGGACAGCTTTTTTTTCAGTGTCGCTGTCAGCTTGCCTGCCATGGATTTCAGACGAAGCATGGGGTTCATGGATGTTACACTGACCGCGGCATCTTCGTAGATAAACTCGAGCGCGGAAAACGACCGGAGCGAATTGAGGATCCGGCGGATAGTATTTTGTGACCACTGCAACATGCCGGATAAAAAGGACACACTGCGACTGAGCTTTCTGCGGCCCTTTTCAAGATTCCACTTATGGTTGTGGTAGAGATAGGCATGCAGGATGAGGGCTTTGTGGACATGCTTGGACTGATTACCACTGACAGCGTCAGTATCGGATTCCTGGCGTAGCCGGCCGACGTTTACCGGGAAGAATGTGATATCTCTACCCCCTACCCCTTTAAACTTGGATTTTGTTTCAACAACCGCACGCTGCAATGATTTTGCAAATCGCTTCGCATAGTCGTGATCACCAATGGTCAGATGATGGGCAATATCATCATAAAAGGTAAAGCGGTCTTCTCTGGGAAAAATGGTGCGTTCGACCTTCTTGAGAAACTTCTTATCTATCAGAGAACGGATAGCGTTTCTGACGGCATTAGGAGAGTACCCGACTTTATTGCAGATAGCCCGGGTGGTTTGTTTGAAGGTCCGGTTGTACGGACTTTGCTGGCAGGCAAAGAACGCAATGTGACTGAACACATAGCATTCCGTGTCTGTCAGGTGTTCGAACTGGCCGGTGGCCATGAACACGACATCATTGGAGGTGTCTCTGTTTATCATTTTTCTTTACCAACAAATATCAAAAATTTGTCGATAAAAAACGCGTAACTGTTGACCTGATCGATCAATCAGCTAAAATTGGATGTGTAACTGCTTCGAATAGTTACATCCTACGGCCCGCATTGTGTTCCAGCACAACGCGGGTTTGTTTTTTTAGCGCTTCTTATCTTCCCATAAGTCTTATTGCTCTTCGCTGAGCTCGTTAAAGATCGTATTGTTTTTGTTTGATGTCTTTAACAGATGTAATCTTTATATGAAAGATATGAGAGATCAAGCCGGATCACGATCTAATTTGGATCTTTTTATAGATTCGATCCAGCGCTTAGTTATTGAATTTAGGCGCTTATAGATTCGATCCAGCAAAAAGAACGCATCGTAATGCCGATCAACGATTCCCGTTAAGATGATTCAATATGTGCAGTGCTGACATATCGCGTCTGAAGGCGATAACTGACGCCCCCTGGTCTGGTGAATATCCGATGTTTATGAGGTAACCCTGAACCGTTGCCCTGCCATACTCAACCACCAGTTCGCCTTTGCGCGGTTCTGATAGATGACACGTCTCAACCACCTGAACAATCTTGTCTCTGACGGCGTCATGGATCTTGGCTTTGTATTCCGGATCGGCGTTAGCTAATACCACATTAGAGAATTTGCGTTTAAATTCACTGAGGCTGGAGGACGGTGCAACAGACTCCCTGAGTGCATTCCACGTATAAATTTGCTGTGCTTGTCGGCCACTGATGAGGTGTTCCCGGGCCCACAAACCAAATAAGATCTCGATTTCATTCTTTGTCGCAAACACATCACTGTCAATAAGCAGCATATCGTCCAGTGTGCGCTTGGACCGCACCGCGGCAATGATGTTTTTCACAGTAGAACGTGGAAACTGAATAACAGCCGCTTTCTTCTCGACCTGGCGTTCATCTTCATAAGTCACCAGCGCTTCCAGCCGGAACAACTTGTAATACATATCGATATCTTTGATGGAGTCGTGGCTCTGGCCATAGAAATCCCGCATATCGAACGTTGTGGCAGAGATGCGTTGCATCGATTGGATGGCATTGGCTGTGTAACCTCCAGCTGAGGAATCAGATAAGGGCACATCTTTAGCCATGGAGATCAGCGGTTCAAGTGGCAGGGTAAAGGTTTCGCCGATGGTATCCGCCTCTTCTATGCGTTCTGAGATATGATTGATAAGCCACGTAATGGCGCCGGCGTAATAACTCATATCAGGCAGGTAAATAAGTCGCCCCTCCTCTGCCCGTGCAGTGATGGATATCGGCTTTGCCCTGCCCTCCTCTTTCAGCTTAACCCGAATGGTACCCGCTTTGTCCTTGCGGTTCGTTCGCATGGCCTTTACCAGATACCGAACAATCTGCAGCTCAAGAAAACGCGTTTTATCATCGTAACGGTCAATGTTTATCGTTTCGACAGTACTGGACGCCACCATTTGATAGTTGCTGACGTTGTCATCGGCGGGATCGGATTTTGTGGTGGCGATATCCTGGCCTTTCGGGATAGCCAGGGAATATAACTTCCCTCTGCGTCGACGGATGGGGTCGGTGGTGATGAATTCGCTGGTTACAAGATTGGTCTTTTCCAGTAAAACCAGATGGTGACGAATATTGGAGACCTTGCGGTCAATTCGTTCAGCCAGGAAATCAAAGCTGGCAATCCGTTCATCGATATCCTGCAGAGCAATAAAGATATCTGACACCACGGCGACAGTAGTTGGCGAGATGGATAAGGCGCCACATAAGCGAAGGTATACTTTCAGATCGAGATTGTCAGGAGCACTTACCAACGGAGCCGTAAATCCGTATTTCTCTGAAAGGTCAAAAAGCTCTCTCACGATAGGTCCACCGATTTTATAGATTATAGTTATTTCGCAGATTCGATCCTGAGGTTATCTGACTCTGTCCCCCAAGTCCACCTTAAAGATTACAGTCTTATTGCAGCAAACAGGTTCACGTGAACCTGACAACGAAAAAATCTCTGAAACCTATGAAGGACGTGTCATGCAGACAACTTTCCATTTTTCTAAAAATACCCTGAAATGACGCAGAGTAAAAATAAAGATGACATCCTGGATATAGCCGCTGATTGGGCGTGTCCACTAATCAGGTTTGAGCCCGGTGACCGGAATCCTCCGTGTAATCATCGAGAGAACGGGGTCAAAGGGAGGCGCATGGGTCATTTTAGTTCACGTGAACCTGAGTCGTCTGGTTATGCTGTATGCTCTGATATTCGTGGCCTGCAGGCCGATTACTATTTTTAAAAAATACCGTAAAAATGTCCGTCTGTGGCCATTTTAAAGATCGGGTCCAGAAGATATTTTGTAATCCATTGAAAGTGACGGTCTGTAGTATCCCCTCTTTGTAGATAGCCAGAGGTTACACCTTCGCTCCTGTCAAACCTCTATACACAAGAATCTGACTTAATGAGGTTCACGTGAACCTGAGTGATAATTTATCTCTGCATGCCCCGTAATCCCTAGGCTCTGAGGCAATTTTTATTTTTAGCCTATGTTGAGCCTGTATTTGAAGATTTTAAAGATTCGATCCGAGACATTGGATCTTTAGCATGTCAGACTGATTTTGTGTGCTAAAACAAGGTCAGAATTATGAAAACAGGTGAGCTGTACAACGGAATGCGAGTACTTTCCAGCTACCATAGAAAAGGTGGTGTAGGGAAAACGTTCCTCGCATCGACAATCGCGTATTTGCTGGCAACAGGCGGACCCAATGGCAAAGGGAAAAAGCGCCGTGTTCTGGTGCTGGATTACGATTCGCAGCAGGACTCATCCAAGGCCTTTCTGAAAATGGATGCTATCCCGGGTGACGATGAATACGCAGCGCCGTTACATCCTGAGATTGATGAGATAGCAGATCCGGAATGGAGCGGACGAAATACGTCAACTGACATTCTGTTCGATTCACCGGTTTATGAATATCCTACGGCCTTTGACAATATCAAAGTGTTGCCGTCAGAGGGCAATGTTGACCGGGTGCTGGCCCTGACGCCGGAATCAGATAGATTGGTTTCCAAAATTACTTCTCACATGCGGGATTGGTTTTCTATCCCGGAGCTGGCTGATGATTACGACATTGTCATTGTGGACAACCCGCCAAGTAAATCACCGGTGAGTGCCGGCATGTTGGGCGCCGCAACGCATGTAATCATTCCCACTGAACCGGAATATGACTCTATTGATGGTGTGCCTATGCTGTTAAACCGCATTGACCGTATCAATGAGGAACGGCAGGGCAACCCGCTCAAAGTCGTCGGTGTGGTCCCGAACAAGGTACCGAGCAAATCCCGTCTGACACAGAAAGACGAAGTAGCACTGGCCAAGCTGTATGACAAAAACGGTCCTACAGGCAAGCACATGAGCAGGTTCTGGCTGCAGCAACGCAATTGTTATCGCGTCATGGAGCGCCCATCTGTTGATGAAACCCATTTTAACTACGTGCACAACCATCTTGCTCAGAAAGAGATGCAGAAACTCTACGAGCTCATTGAAAACAGTTTATGGGGGAGTGACGCATGACCACCACGAAAAAGCCAAGACGCCGAACTGTTGGGAAATCCACATCACAGGAAGATCTCATCAGTCAGTTTGAGTCAGGTGAGGGCGTGTCCAAAAAGTCTCAACAGATGTTGGATGAGCTCAAAGAGCGCGATAAATCCAAAGAAAGCGAAGTGCATGACGATCCGCTTTTTAAAACTCCATCTGAAGTGGATAGGGTGCTGATGGATTACATTCAGCCCCAGGCAGACAACCCTCGCTATCTACCTGTTACGTTTGCGAAGAAAGCTGATGAGGAATCTATTGCGGCACTGGAGAACTGCGTTGTATGTGAAAAAGGGGTGTTAGAAAACCGCCTGGCCAAAGACAACCCGCGCTATGAAGCCGTCAACAACGAAATCGAAGAGATAAAGGGTTTAGCCGAAACACTGAAACACAGTGAGCTGGTTCATCCGATTTCGGTATGGCGCAAAAACATGTCCGACTATGGGATTGTGGCCGGTCACAGACGTTTCTACGCTATCCGTTACCTGTACGGTGGGCTCATCAAGGTTAAAGTGAAAATCTATGCTGAGAAGCCTAAGAATCTCAATGTCCTTCGCCACATTGAGAACTTTTCACGGTCTGACTTAACACCGCCTGATGCATTGCAGAGTTACGCCAAAGCGGTTCAGGAATTAGTGTCGCTTGAAGCTGCACAAATGCAGGAAGACCGAATCTCAGTGATAACGTCTTATCTTGGGATCAGTCGGACCTCGTTCTACCGTTATGACAAGCTCTACGAGCACATCAACATCGTGCTGCCGCTGCTCGAAAACAAAGTCGTGACCAGTATCGTCGCGCTTTATGAAGAGATAAAAAAAGCAGAAGAAAACCAGGATGCAGTACGTTACCTGACGTCTCTTAAAGAGGCGGGTAAGTTTATAAAGTATTTACCTGAACAAGCGCCGAAAAAGCAGGGTAGGGCGAAAAAATACATTACTATGCCGAAGGTCAAAGTTAACCAAACGTCTGCCATTCAGCGGCTGCTTACAGAGGATGTGACGAAACTGGAACTTGGCATAGACTGGGATAATGTGAATTTTGACGACGTCAACGACGTGGAAAACGTACTCAAAGTGCTGCTAACGTCACTTTCAAAGTAGCATTTAGGTTCACGTGAACCTAAGCGAATAAAAAACGCCAGAGCCCAAGTAAATCAAGGTGTCTGGCGTTTTTTCTTTTTAAATTAAATGACTCAGAATTTAAAGGTTACACAGTTAGGCCGGATTCGATCCAGAGAATTCCTACTCCCAATTTTTCACCAGTCAGACTTTCATGGTGTCCAGCAAATCAACCGTATCAAAGATGTTCCGAATGAATTGCTGAGAGTTGACCTTAAAAGGACGCTCAGCTTTATCTGTCGCGATAATATCGAACTTTAAATCCTGTCAGTGCACGGATAGATATTGGATTATTTGACATTGCGGTCAAGATATATATCCCAGTCGTTAGCGGGGTGGGGAGCTTCTTCAACAAATAAACGAATAATTTCAGCTTCAGGTAAATCTATATTCAGCCACTTTTTTTTCACAGACTCAATATATTTAAACTGAGCTTCAGGCGCAGGTCGTTGAGTGATTTCTGTATGAAATAGAGATTGTCGCTGTATACCTTTTTCGTTAAAACAGAGTGGGAAATTTCGGAGAATTTGAATGTCTTCGATATGAGCCTCCAACAAATTCCTAGTTTCACTGACTTTCACAGAACAAGAGAGCGCGAGGGGCCAGAGTTCGAGTCGCTGAGACTGTCTGTATTCTGCTTGATCGAGCAGATATATGGCTGACCATAAATTGAATTCAGAGCTCCCAACAAGATATTCTATGTTATCATTCTGCAAAATAATCTGATTATGAAGGTTAATTAAACTGAACAGCGGCGCTTTCTCGAGCTCATCATTTTTAAGATAATACTCTAGGCTTTCTTCATGCTGAGCCTCGACTTTCCAAAATTTGTCACTTCGTGTATGAATACGCCATCCTTCTATTGTTTTTTCAGCATGACGCATGTTGTTGTAGATATCATTAAAATGCTCACACGCATCCGATAAATCATTTAATCGTCTTGAAGCATGTTGAAATTCGAGGTAGTCAGCAAAGCCAAAGCATTTAGACAGCGGATTTATGCGATCGTCAAAAGTGATAAGTGAACGCTTTCGAGCACTAAAAATGTCTTCAAAATTACTACAGAATCGTTCTAAATATTTACTTTGATACTCAAATGATTTGAAGAAATACTCTAAGCTCTTCGAATCTAAGTGGTTTGACATGTAATACTCCGTCGGATAGCTCTGGAAGCAATCTATAATCATCCCTGGTTCTTGTCAAGTATCTGAATAATAACGTAAAAGTGGTTTGTTGTAAATTGTTGGTGCTCTCTTAAAGACCTGAAGAACCACCCATAAATTCTCATTTACCGTACTTTCAGAAGTGCTGATAAATCAGAAGAATAGGGAGACGAGCTAAAAGGTTTTTCCAGCGAATGACTTTTAGATTCGAGAAAAGATGACTGTGTTAACAATCGAATACACTTCATAAGAAGCTCACAGAAATATTCTGAAAGCAAATAACAGAGCAAGCTGAAGAACTTAATAACTCCTAGGCAACCCGAAGGGATGAAATTGTCAATCCATTTGATGATATTGTTGGTACTTTGGTAACAGTAAAATCTTTTCAGCAACAAAGTGAATTAATTTTTCCTACTGCGGTACGTCTTTATCATATCGGGTGTTACATCAGTAGAATAACAAATTGGCTCATAACCTCCCGGCTTGCTATAAGCACTCCTATTACCACATCTACTGCCATTTGATGTTGTATTATACGGGCATGGACAGTTCCCACTGTATCCCTTAATCGAGTCCGCAATAATTAATTTTACGATAACATCATCAGTTTGACTTATCGCGGGTAATACCGCTGAACTTGCTGGTTTAGTTGGTTGATAATTTTGTTCTGACTTCTGTCCATGACAGTGATAACTGTTGTTCTTTTTATCGTTATGGCATCCGTTTGCATTTGTTCTACCACTATGTGCGATAGTAGAAAAAGAGGAAGTAACTGCTGCTAATATAATTAGTATATACAGTATCTTATTCATGAAGACATCCTTGTACTAAGATCTTATTTCTTTTGTGTAAGGGGAGTTCTACTCCCCTTATGCGTAATTTCTCAGCTATACACTAGGCATTGAACGCCAATGAGTACATACATCTTCCCACTTACCGCAACGGAAGCGTGTATAGCCAGCTACATGAACAGACTTGTTTGTCGTCATCGCGATAAATCCCCTAAAAGTTAGAGAACGAATTTACAAACCCTGATCACTACTGCTAGTATCATATTCCCCAATATAAAATCACAGTGTGAAGGGAGCCGGGGGTAAGTTCTCAGTAACCTCGACATGATTTTATCAAAAGCCGCTTCCTAGGCGGCTTTTTACTTTTTCCGTCCTTTTGTTTTGGCTGGTTTAATAGTTTCAACAACCGTTGTTGCTGGTCTTCTTTTAGCTTCTTTGACAGTTATAAATTGCCCTGTCTTGGCATCTCGTCCGATTTTCATCAGTTTATGTCCAATAAAATTAACAAATTCCTACCATCAGCCTTACACTGTATAAATATCAGTCCTTAGGCTTATAACCACAAGATAATGAGGTTTTAATTTTAATGCAACCCAATATCTGGTGTATGTAGTGGCAGACTAGACACGAACACCATTTTAAGTGGTAGCATTACACTTAATAACGAGGTGTTCAATGAAAAGACAAAGACGATCATTCATTCCGGAATTTAAACATGATTCAGCCAGCCTGGTAGTTGATCAGGGTTACAGTATGGCCCAATCTTTTCACGCCTGCTTTCATTTCTTGGGCGGCCTCTATACTTACCTAGCGCTTTAGCTTTTTGTACGCCTTGACGTTGGCGCTCTTTACGCAGCTCGTAATCCCTTCTAGCAAATATCGCCATAAGGTCGATGATGAGATTATTTATCAAGCGCATGATTGCACCAGTGATTTCATCACTGGCATCGACAAGTGAATGCGTAGTTGGGACATCCATTGCGATTATGCGAATCCGCTAATTCTGATTTGAGTGTTTGCCAATCAGAATCAGTTAGACGGGTGAGCCGGTCTATAGACTCAATAACGACGGCATCACCTGGGGCACAAATATTCAGTAACAGGATTAGCTCTGGACGACTTAATGTTGTGCCCGATTCGTTTTCTGTAAAAAACGCAGTGATTGAAATATTGAGTGAATTGGCAAAATCGGAAATAGCAGCTTTTGCGCGAGTTGCATCCTGCTCTTTCGTAGATGCGAGTAAGTAGCCGTAAAATCGCACATCAGTCTATTATACATTGGTTTCCATATTGCAGTCTAATATACATTGTTGTAGCTATTTATAGAACTGATTTTGAATGGTCTTCTTGGAGTATACCTTATTTGTACCAAGTTAAGCACATCTTGAAAGAGGCAACAGATTGCAGTGGGGATACAAAAGAACGTGAAAGCTTAGAAAATTGCATGTTTACTGAGCTAAAGTGGAAAACTTTAGCTCAGAACGATCTCACTAAAGGGGAGGTGGCGAATCGGTAAAAGATAACAAAAACAGCATTCTTGCTAGGCCAAATTAAACAACAAATTACTTTAAACAAAACTTTATCACTAAATTACAGTAATATTATTAAAAAAACTATATATAGCTAAAAAGTTGCAGATTCCTGGTTGGTATGCATTTAAAGTATAACGTAATTTTAAATGTGTCTTAAAATAAAATAATCAATAGTTTTAGTTTGATAAAATGAAAAAAAATCGGCTCGGCTCTTTTGAATCAGAAGATTTAATTAGTTTTCTAAATAAAAATCTTAATAAGCTAATTTTACTCGAAAATAAACTTATAATGAAGTGGGGAGTGAAGTGTGAAAATAAAGATACAAAAGGCATTCTAGAAAAAATTTGTGAAATTGTAGATTTAATAGGAGTTACACTTGAGAGTGAAAGGCAATATAATGAGATTTACAATGATAAAATAGTTACAAAATATGCTTTTCCCTTATCTAAATGTAGTACCAATATCTACCCAAATCTATTTAAGATTCGGGAAGAAAAACGGCACTTGAAAGTAAGCATATTTTCCAATCTAGTCAATGCTAATAACGTTTCAAAAGAAGATATAATGCAAAGGCTATCTGATTATATATACGAATTTAATGTATTACTAAAGAAGATAAGATGTGAAAAATAAATTAGTTCCGTTTCGAAGCTTTGCTGTTAAGCATCCTAGTGTCTGCAACATGTATAATTTCGTCTAATGTATTACCATCATCAGGATAAGAAGCAAATCCTAGGCTCATTCCTAAGACTAAATGATTACTCTCATAATGAAATGGCGAGCTTATAATCTCAAAAATTCGCGAAATATATTGTTCAATTTCAAGCTTGCTGGAATATTCGGAAGTAATGATTACAAATTCATCCCCCCCAACTCTCGCTACACAGTCAGTAATTCTAGTTTTTTCTTTAAGACGCCGAGAAAATTCTACCAAACAAAAGTCACCAGCATTATGACCAAATCGGTCATTTATAGGCTTAAATAAATCCAAATCAATATAAAAACAAATAAAAGGCTGTTGTCTGCGATTGTACTTGTGAACAAGATCATCGAAGTAATCACGAAGATAAGCCCTGTTTCGCAGACCTGTAAGTGAATCGCTTAATGCAATGTTTTTTATTTCATTCTCTTTTAACACCTTCTCTGTAATATCAAAATTGATACCAAACATTATGTCATTTTCAATTATAGAGTCTGCTCGAATATATTTAACATCACCATAACTTGACATTATACGAAATTCGCTATGAAATTCATTACCCAACTCGACAGATTTATGTAAAGCGGACAAAACATGATCTCTGTCATCTTTATGAATTCTATTCTTCCAATTTTCAAAACTAGCAAGATCAACATCGTAAATCTTATGCATCTGCCTATCCCAAATTAAATTATTACTCTTAGTGTTCCACTCCCAAACTCCCACTTGAGCTGCATCGGTTGCCATCGAAAAACGCTTATTTAAAGATTTTATTTTAGTTTGTGCTTTCATTAAAAGAGATGCATCTTCAGCTATTGATAACAAGTACTTAGGCTTACCGAAAACATCTTTAATGATGGACTTGGTTATGCGAAGGTATCTTGTATTGTCATTTACAACGAAGTTACCTTCGTAAAAAGATTTATCCACACCGCTCTCGATAAACAAAACGTCTGAATTAAATGAATATTGCGCATCGTCAATATTAAAAATGTCAAAATCAGTATGTCCGATAACGTTATTTTTGTGTTTCCCAAGGAATCTCAAAGTTTCATTGTTTACATGTGTAAATACAAGGCTATCTATGTCCTTAACAAAAACCATAAGTGGTAATTCGTCAAAAACCTTTTGAATAAAAACCTCATGATTTTCCAAATTTGACATATCTTTAACTGTGCATATAAAACTGCCATCATAGGTAGGAAACCTCTTCACATTAATAGAAACGGTTTTTTTACCAAAACCGCGTGATACAACATGGGAACGTATCGTTTTATCTATCTCTTTAGAGGAGTAATCAATAAGTATTTGTTTGAAAAGTAAATCATTCTCTTCTGCTTCAAAATGAAATATCTCATTTATATATTTACCTGAAAGTTCATCGTTAGATAGGTTTAATAGTCTACAAGCAGAAGAGTTAAAATAAATAATTTTACCATTGTTCGAAAATATGAATAGAGAGTCTTGAATTACTGAAAGCGCAGATTCGAATTTTATGAGTAAGATCCTCCTGTACCGCAATTCAGCCATAATCAAAATAGAAATTCCGAATATAGATGTTACCGCTATAATTAATGTTGGAAGACTATTTTGCGAGGAGGGCTCTCCAGCATTCATGTCTGTGTGGGAATAGAGTTGCATCGCCTCCATTCCAAAATAATGCATAGTAGAAATGGAAAAACCTAGAAGTAGAGCTGCAACAATGAGATTTTTGTTGTAATAGCTTGGCTTTCTTACGTTATTAACAGCAAAAAGTGAAAAGTAAGAAAGTAAAGTGGAAATGATTAATGAAAGAATGACAATTTTAGGACTATACACCATTATGGCACTGCTAGACATTGCCGACATGCCTAGATAATGCATCCCCCCAATACCTAAAGCCATAAGTATGGAATTTGGCCAAATACTTCTTAAACCCAAGTTGTTAAATACGAAATAACCGGCCATAATAGCTGGAAATATAGAGAGAAAGGTTATTCCAAAATTAAAAGTAACATCAACGGAAACCTTATAAGCCATCATGCCCACAAAGTGCATTGACCATATGCCAATGCCAAGAAATACTGAAACGATTAAGTTCCAATAAAGCTTTTCTTTTTCGTCTCCGAAGTCATCCTTCCTACGAGCTAAAAATATGGAGCAATAGGAAGAAAAGACTGAGATTAATATTGATAAAAATACAAGGTCTACATCATATCCTGCTTCAACAACGAATAACTCTTCCAATTTCGTATCTGACAATAAAACCATAATTAACCTGAAGCTAGCTGACCGTTACTGTAACAATCGATCCAAATATAAACCCTGAAGTAAAAAAGATTAGGCAAAGTAAGAACAAGCTTAACTTAAAACGATCATTCTGACTCATAAATATCTAAGAAATCCTTGTAAGTGGGTTTATGTCCAACAACGAGCAAGAGTGAATCGACTAATTTCATTTTATCTATTACAGAAGATGATAAAACAAAGGGATCCATGTATTTGCCATTTATTGATTTTGATAAATCTAGTATTTCAGTTTTTATTTCGTTGTTGAGAGATATTATCTCTACTGCACAACTAGAAACTGGATTAGCATATTGTAGAGCATCATAATATTCATTTTTAATCATTGCTTTTCAATTTTCCCAAAAAAATGTTAAGTTCGTTAGACGCCTCTTGTAATCTGATAGCGATTGTTTTTGAAACGTCTAATACTTCATTAGCGTTAATCGAAGTCTTCTTAATGTATTCAATTTTCTCAAATAAATCCCTTGATACTTGACGATGTGATATTACGAGTTTTTCTATTTCAATTATTGAATTGCGAGTTCTTGTAGCCAAATTTCTTATCTCATCAGCTACCACAGAAAAGCCACGTCCATGCGAACCGGCTCGACAGGATTCTATACTGGCATTTAATGCAAGTAAGTTAGTCTGTTTTGCTAATTCATTAACTGTTGATACGATATTCAAAATATCACCAGCTTGTTCGTCGAGTTCCTTCATAATTTCAGACGCATCATCGACGCTATTATATAGTATTGCTGATATTGAATTATTCGACTGAATGTTATTGATACAATCTCTAGATGTTTCCTCTAGATGAAAGGCGGCATCCTTGACTGCAAGTTGTAAATTAGATGTAGTATGAACACGTTCAGTTACGTTGCTGGCTATTTTAATAATAGAAACAAGCACACCATTCTCATTAAAAACCGGATTATACGTAGCTTCTAACCATATATCGTTCTCATGCCTATCATACCTCTTAAAAAGACCCTGATGGTAAACTCCTTTATTTAACTGTCTCCAGAAATCTTCATACTCTCTTTGTGTAATATTTTTACAAAAATCCCTGTGTACTAAGTCAGTCAAGTCATTACATTTCAAGCTAAATGTCTGCAAAAAGTTATTGTTTGCGTGGATTACATTGCCTTGTGTATCAAAATTAACAACTATAGAAACCGGTCCATAGCTCTAGATACAGATGAGTGCATTAATTCAAATTTCTTACTATTCGTTATGTCGACAGATAGTTCTAATACTGAATCTAATTCATCAATTCTTTTTTGTGGAATGCAAAATGAGGAAAGCCAAACTGTAGATCCATTTTTCGTTATTCTTGGGTAGGTATTTTGAAACGTCTCACCAAATTTTAGTTTGCTCAAAAACTTATAATAATCTGTGCTAATTTTATGTTTATCTGAGCACAATTTATTGTAATTCGAATTTAACAACTCACATTTGGAATAACCAAAAATAGACAAAAACTTATCACTGACATCAATGATGCTACCGTCTATTCTGATCTCAACCCAAGGTATTTGATCAGTAAGCCACTTGTTTAACTCTCTTGCTTGTATAAAACTGCTAGATCTAATCAAACTTTCTTTATTTTGTCGTAAAATTCCAAAAACCACTTATAAATCCTTTTAATACTAAAGTATAATTTACAGAGTTTATAGTACCCTGTATTGACCTAGAACAACTTCTAATTTATTTTAACAACATAATGATCTAACTATATAGATGTTTATACAAAATTAATAAATATTAATATACTTAAAATTTTTCTTAAAAACTAAATAATTTAGATTGTTAAGTTTATCTAAATAGTTTTTTTAGATTTTTGTGTTGGCATTCGTAGATATGTACTTTGAGAGTTACGTAGCAACAGAAATATTGAAAAAGGAGGTCAGTGAATATCTGAATTTAATACAAAGAGTTGATAAATATGATGTAAACTCCCTCAGCTTATTGTCATGTGTAAACAGGAAACCATTTGATATTTTTATTTTGTCAACTAAAGGTTCCAATTCAAAGATTAAGATTCTTGAAGAAAGAGCTTTGAGGTCATCTTTTACTAGACTCAGCAAAGGCGACATTGAGTACATATGCTATGAAGTATTTGGAACAGAGAAAATACTATGCAGTAGCGTATATTTATGCGACGAAACTGAAAAATTTATTTTGTAACTGCATATGAAGATGATAGAGAATTATTCAAAGATGAATTTAGATATATTTCTGAGTTAATTTTCTTCAACCTGCATATCGCAATCTTCGAAAAGAGGTTAGATTTGTTACAAATCAGGTTGTAGTGAAGTGATTGTTATGAATAATAATTGTTATATTGTTGATGCTGTAGTTAATTTTTGTCAATCAAAGTCGTTATATTTAATTGAGGCTAATGAAATGATTTTTAACTCTAGGTTCTCAGGCGTCCTCTCTAACCTAGAAAATATAGAATGTAAGCAAGTCTCTAATTATAATTTTATTATTATTACTTCCACAAAAATTTCAGAGAAAATTTTTCGTGTAAGTCTGAACAATGGCTGTTGGAATATATCTGATTAGCTTTTCTGACTTTTTATACTAAAAAGGAGTTTTTCTTGAATAATATTTTTACAAAAGATGAAGAAGTAAAATTTAGTGATGATATTGAATTAGTTTCCATAACTGATACATCCGGTGTAATAAAGTATGCTAATCCTGAATTTTGCGTTGTTTCTGGCTTTTCTCTAGATGAACTAGTTGGTAAAAACCATAATCTTGTCAGACATCCTGACATGCCAAAAATAGCTTTTTATGATATGTGGAGTAAATTGAAGTCAGAACAACCTTGGCGTGGTATAGTTAAGAATAGATGTAAAGATGGAAGATATTATTGGGTTGATGCGTTTGTTACCCCTGTATATGAGTCAGGAAATCTTGTCGGATATCAGTCGGTTAGAAGGTCTATAGATGTTAAGCTCAAAGATCGCGCCGAAAGCTTCTATTCGAAAATTAAATCATCAAGTAAGTCATATGAATTATTAGATAAATACAAGCACTTTGCTTTCTTGTGTTTGGCATTTATTTCTTTCATGCTGATGAATTTGCATCTATCTTTTTTCTTTCTTTTTCTAATACTTGCTTTTTTTCTTTATTTTGAAGAACTATTTAGTATTCCTAAAGAATTAAAATCCATGAGGATTCACTATGACAGTATTTCCAGAAAAGTTTTTTTTGGAAACTCGCTAGTTAGTATTATTCGCTTTAATGACGCACTTAATAAAGGGAAGTCTAATACTATATTAGGACGAACTTCCGATCGTTCAAAGAAGTTACTCAAGGATGCAGGTGAATTAGAAAGTTTATCTAAAGCTTCTAAATTTAGTGCCAAAAAACAGAGCGAAGTTATTCAGAAGCTACTAGACGCTCTTCATGAAATGTCTGAGGCTACCAATGATGTGGCAAAAAACAATTCCAATACATCTTTAAAGGTTTCTGAGATACATTTAAAGTGTAAAGAGGCATCATCAAGTATAAACGATACCCTAAAATCTGTTAGTGAGCTATCTACCGAGGCAAAAAAATCTTATGAGAATACTTCTAATTTGGTAGAAAAGTTAGATCTAATTAATAACATTACAGCGGAAATTCAGGGTATCGCAGACCAAACAAATCTTCTTGCACTAAATGCTGCTATTGAAGCCGCACGGGCAGGGGAGCACGGTAGAGGTTTTTCCGTTGTGGCTGATGAAGTTAGGTCTTTATCTAAGAGAACTCATTCTGCAACCTCTCAGATTCAAGACTCAATGTCAACCATTCAATCTACCTTGTCAGAGTGGGTGTCATCTATCAAGTTAAGTGAATCAACTGCTAATAGTTGTTTAACTCAAACCACAATGGCTGTTGAGATTTTGAATGTTATTTTTGACGATGTTTCTTTTATTTCAGACTTCACTACTCACACTTCCTCTGCTGCCGAAGAACAAAGTGCAATGTATAAAGAAATTGAACATAATATTTTGAATGTTAGTGAAGAAGCTTCTAGTAACCTGGAGCAAGCAAATACTTTATCTGATGTTTCTATGAATATCGTGAGACAATCAGAGTCACTGGCATCGTTATCCTTAAGCTTTGGATCGTCAAATACTAGTTATTAATTAGTGCTGACTTCCGTTAATTTCCATTTTGTAGATTACATTTATTTATGCATCGACTTCATAGAGAACTTCTTAATTTAATCCAATCTGATGTAAACCTCCCTTAATTAGTTACATCCATAATTAGAGGTTTCGGCCTGTTCATGTTTGCTTAAATATTCCCATGGTGTCAGATCATTCAGTGCATCATGGGGTCGTTCCTCGTTGTATTCTGTCATCCAGTTTTCGGTCAGATCACGTACTTCATTCAATGTTTTGAAGACATACATGTTGAGTATTTCTGTCCTGTAAGTGCGGTTGAATCTCTCGATAAAAGAATTCTGCGTAGGCTTTCCGGGTTTAATAAATTCCAGTGCAATACCATGCTCTTCAGCCCAACTTGCCAGCGTGACTGAGATAAATTCCGGCCCATTGTCCATGCGAAGTTTACTGGGGTAACCCCGCCAGGCGACGACGCGCTCCAATACTCTGACTACACGCTGCGATGGCAGATTCAGGTCAATCTCGATAGCCAGTGCTTCACGGTTGAAATCGTCTACCAGATTGAACGTTCTGAAGCGTCTGCCGCATTGCAGGCTGTCGCACATAAAATCCATTGACCAGCAATGATTAGCCTGAGCCGGCACGGCCAGTGGCTCCGGGTTTCTCGCTGGCAGCCGTCGCTTTCCACGGCGTCGTTTATTCAGCTTGAGCTCGCAGTAAATCCGGTGAACACGCTTATGATTCCAGCCATGGCCCCAACGACGCAGGATTTTGTACAGCTTGCTGAATCCGTAAGCAGGATAACGCTCAGCGGCTTCTATCAGTTTGGCGATGACCTTATCATCCCGCGATTGATCAGGTTGATATCGGTAGACTGAGTCACTGATGCCAACAGCGCGACATGCAAGACGTAAACTGGCACCATGCTGCTCTCGCGCATAATTAACAAGCTCGCGTCTTATCGCTGGCTTTACAGCTTTTTTTCGACAATATCTTTGAGGATCCGGTGTTCCAGGCTTAAGTCTGCAAACATCGCTTTAAGTCTGCGGTTTTCGTCTTCAAGATCTTTCAGTCTTTTGATATCAGACGCTTCCATACCACCGTACTTGGCTTTCCAGTTGTAGTAGGTAGCATCTGAAATACCGTACTCACGGCAGACTTCTTTGACCAGTCTGCCTGCTTCCACTTCCTTTAAGATCTTTACGATCTGTGACTCTGTGTAACGGGACTTTTTCATCAGGAGTTCTCCATTCTTGGCTCAGTTTACGCCGAAGAACTCTAAAAAGGTATGCCGCTATTTTAGGGGAGGTTTACAGTACATTACCTCAATGAGGTGAAATTAGAACTGTCGTTTGTCAGAACGCCAACATTCGGCTATATGTGCAAAGCATCTACTCTCAATTTTTCAGAAAGATACGTGTAGGAAACTAATATGATAGGAATTATAGCGGCAGGATTGTTTGATTTTGAGAACGGATAACTTAAATGCAGATCGCGTCGAATTTATCCAAATCCAATTGATACCAGTAAGTATCAGAACTAGTTCAATGTCTTGTCACCGTGACAAGGCTTTCCCTAGTTTTTTAATAATAAGAGAGTTTTTCCGATTTACCGGCAAATATTCGATATACCATAATGGTGTAAGCAAGTATGCAAGGTACAACTACGACAGTACCTACCAACAAAAAGCGAAGAGAACTCGCGTCTGCCAGTGCTTGCATGATGGTGAGCTGTCCCGGCACAACATAGGGATAGTAACTTATCCCAAAGGCAGCAAAACATAGTAGAAATACAAGCAGAGCTAACGCAAAGGGAAGCCATTCTCCTTTACCGCCCGCCTCAGGCAACCTTTGTAGTACGACACTACACAAAGCTAGTAAACCAAAACACGTAATAGGTATGGCCATCAATACAATGCCCAGGGAGCTTTCCAACCAGAGGGCTCGCACTTCTTCGTGCAACGTTAAATTTAAAAAACTTACGGCAATAATGCCCCCAGCCAGGATCGTCAGGCATCGCTTTGCCCAATAGATGGCTTTTCGTTGTAAGTCCCCCTCTGTTTTAAGAATAAGCCAGCAAGCACCGATAAACGCGTAAGCTGCGGTAACACCGAAAGCGGATAACAAAGCAAAACCCTGTGCATAGAAATCGGTACGCAGACCGGTCACCCATATTCCTAACATGTATCCCTGAGAGAGCGTCGTCAACAGAGAACCGTATTTAAAACAGGTATCCCACTTTTTCTTTTTCGTTTGAGCAACTTTCGCACGGAAGTCGAAGGAAACTCCCCTTAAAATAAGCCCCATTAGCATAAAAGTGGCGGGCAGATATAAAGTTTGTAAGATTTCACTATGCGCCTGTGGAAAGGCAATTAAAAGTAAACCCACCGCTAGCACCAACCAGGTTTCATTGGCATCCCAGTATGGTCCAATAGAGGCTACCATTGCGTCTTTAAACTGCTCGTTGCGTGGCGGAAACAAAACACCAACACCCAAATCGTATCCGTCGAGAATCGCATAAAGCAGTACCGCCAATCCCAATAAGGCAATAAAAATATTCCCCAATGTGTCTGCAGACAATGATTCAAAAGGCATGGTCTTCTCCTAATTAGTCTGGACCGGATTAAAACGGACACGCTGTGCTTTGTTTTTTTCTTCTTGCGTAATTTCTTCAATCGCAACGGCTTTGCGGCACATCAGGGTGAGCGTTCCCATGTAGGCAATCAGCAGAGCAATATATAGCGCTGCATAAAGCGTAAATGTTAGCGCTATATTGGCCGGCGGTAGACCCGTTACCGCATCCCGTGTGGTCAACACGCCGCTCACAAGATAGGGTTGCCGGCCTACCTCGGTGACGTACCATCCGGCCAATGTGGCAATCCAACCGCTAAAACTCATGCCTATAAACACCTTATTCAGCCAATCAGGCAACTTATTTTGACGATAAAGGTAGAAAGCACCGGCCCAGGCGGTACCAAGCATCAATACCCCCATACCCACCATGACACGAAATGAATAGAAAACGGGAGCAACCGGCGGATGCTCACCCTCAAATTCATTTAATCCTTTAATTTCTCCGTTTACATCATGGGTTAGAATAAAGCTAGCCATATTGGGAATGCCGATTTCGAAATAATTGGTCTTTGTTTCCTCATCTGGAACTGCGAAGAGTAATAAAGGCGCGCCTTGCTCTGTGTGCCATACTCCCTCCATCGCTGCGACTTTTTGTGGTTGGTGCTCAAGCGTATTAAGCCCGTGCATATCACCTGCAAAAATTTGCAGAGGGATCAAAACCGCAGCAGTGTAAGTTGCCGTCTTAAGCGCAATTTTAGGCGCAATTTTGTCGTCGCCTCTGAACAAACGATACGCGGATAAGCCTGCTATAAGGAAGCTGGCAGTCAGCCCAGATGCTAATAGCATATGGGCGAAACGATAGGGAAATGAAGGATTAAAAATAATGGCAGACCAGTCCTTAGCATATATTACCCCATCGATCACTTCATGACCTTGCGGCGTTTGCATCCAGCTATTTAACGACAATATCCAAAATGCCGACAATGTCGTGCCTGCCGCCACCACAAACGTAGCAAATGTATGCAACCAATTAGGCACTTTACGCATACCAAATAGCATTATGCCCAGAAACGTTGCCTCCAAGAAAAAAGCAGTTAGCACTTCATAGCCCAGCAATGGTCCGGCCACGTTTCCCGCTTTTTCCATGAAACCCGGCCAATTGGTACCGAACTGAAAAGACATGGTTACGCCTGATACAACACCTAGGGCAAAAGTGAGGGCAAAAACTCTTACCCAAAAGCGGTAGATCCGCATCCAAACTGGATAACCGGTTAGGTTAGAGCGAAGCTTGAAATAAAACAGAAACCATCCCAGTGCAATCGTGACAGTTGGAAAGAGAATGTGAAAACTAATATTTAATGCGAACTGTAGTCTGGATAAAACAAACGCATCCATAATTGCCCCCTGTTATTCGATTTTACCGGCAAGAATTTTTATCTTTAAAGGCGAGGCTTCGGCCGACCTAAGCCCCAAATTTAATAAGTGCATTAAGTCTTTCAGTATCGAATTTGCAACCCTTCTGACCTGGCTGTTACCGATTCAAATAAGTCATGAATTTCCTGAAGCCTTATTGGAACAATTTGCTCTCGCTCAGCATCTTCGGATCAAGTTTCGTAACAGCCTCATAATCGGATATTTTTCTCTCACCGGATATATGTTGCAGATTTACTCCACAATTTGCTCGCCGCTACAAGTGGTATACCATTTGGTCGCAATAACAGTGTGAAAATAAATACCAACTGACTGTTTACTTTTATTACTATCAACTAAAAAATTCGTCGAACATTAATTAAATGCATATTTAATTAAGTAGTCTCGCAATAATCATGTTTGCAGTAATAAAAACAGAAATTCTTACAAAACGCTATCAACTACGTTAACTATTTCACAATAGTAATTATAATAAAGTCACGAATCTTAACTTATCGTACGCATCTTCAAACATTCCACTGCCCATGTATTTTAAACTCTCCTACGATGGGGCTAACTCTGCTATTACAAGCAGGTTTTATAGGATTCAAATACTACTTCTATACTAGTCTTGAGAATCCAGACGCAGAATATAGTGCAAAAATCGCTCCTACACCTGTTCTAAGCTATTCAACTGCCTAAGGTCATGCAAAATCTACAAATGTAAGGGTTAAATAGCGGACTCCTTGCCTTAATGAATGTAATATTTTCACGCATATAATGAAAGTAAGTATATATTACACCCCGTAAAGTTTGAATCTAATCAAGATGTCAAAAGCTAGCGTCTGCACAACTGAAGGTGTATAAATACTAGTGGTAGATTATCCTTGCATATATATTTGTTTTGAAAGTAAATATATAGCATTCCAGTTATTCTTAAATGAAAGTTTGATTTATTTTAACAGCCATGGCTTTATTTTTGCTCTAACTTGCTGGCATCAAAAAATTAAAATTTCGAATTGATTTGGTTATGCGAAAAACTGGAAGTGTTATTATGGTATAGATATTGAATGTTACGAGGTGGTATCCTCAAATTCTCACCGGAGACGTAATGATTAGTGCCTATACTGTTAGCGTCGTGGTTGTTGTGAAATCTCGCGTTAAATCCTTAATTAATTTAATTGATCAACTAGAAGATTGTGAGGTGTTACCGGAAGAGCTTGTAGTTGTCTGGATGGCTCCACCAAGCCAGTATTCGTTAATATCTAGTGAAAAGTTTCCTGTACATCATAAGTTCAAAATATGTGACGATCTACCTATTTCAAGAGCAATTAATAAAGGTGTTCGTAGTGTTTCCAATAGTCACTGCTTAGTTATCAATGTCGAATCGATTATCTCCTCGAACTTAATAAAAAACCTAAAAGATGTTTGGAGACCTTCTTGCGTTATAACAACCAAAGTTGTATGTATTTCTAAAGCTCTTATGCAATTAAATTTTCTTCAGCTAGCTACAGAACTAGATAAATATCCGCATCTCGAGAGTGAAGAAAACGCGAGATTTTGCGTAAAAAATAACAACAGCTTGTTTTTTATCAGTTTACGAGATTTTGAAAAAACTGGTGGGTTCGATGAACACTATCGCGGCTACGGAGTAAATGACGAGGATTACGTAGAAAGGTGTATTGCCTCTAATATGTCGTTAAGTACTGTGAGTGATACAACCTATATTCGTAATCGCGTACACTATCAATACCCTGTCCTTCATGTTACAAATTTCATTCAAAACTCACGGTACTTTTATAGCAAGTGGGGTAAATACCCCTGCAAAGATGTGCTAAAAAATTTCGTAGAAATGGGATTCATAAATAAAGATTATGAGGCCAGAGGTTTGCACATTCTGCGAAACCCCTCTCCAGATGAATTAGTATCTTATAAACTTGAAGCGACCAATTCTTAGATGGGACTGAGACAGTTTGTACTCGCTTAAAGTAACGAAATAAATGGGACTTTCAATATTAATATTCTACTGGGAATTACTTAATTCTGTTTTGTGTTAAGTTTATTTTAGGGGTGGTCTCAAGATTTTAACGCATGATATTTGATGCACTTATTTAGCTGAGTTTTAATGATTTATGTATAACCCGAGATGATGTCTTATATCGCCTGTAAGTTGATTCTAAAAATATTGAATTGTTTTTGATGAATAAAAGTTATGTAACTTACCAGTGATCCTCTAAATTAGCGAGCATCCCATATGGACAATATAGAGCAACATATATTCGAAACAGAGAGAATTTTGATTTGCAATGCGGGGAGTGGTTCATTAGAACTTCAAGAGTGGGAAGAGTCAACCAAGCTTAATTTGAATATAGTGGAGGGCGAACCCAAGCAGCTTTTTGATCATTTCAAAAAATATATAGACGAGACGCTACCATATCAAATAATTTTGCACCGTGTTGTACATATTGGAAAGGTGGATCGGAATCCTAAGCCAGTAGATGAAGATTGCCTTAACTTAATAAGGCATTGGTCGCCCTTAGCTCCGCTTCACAATGAAATTGCGCTTAGGTTGATTGAATATGGAATAAGGGAATGTCCGCATGCAAAACATTTTATTTTCTCAGATTCTACACTTTTCAATACCATTCCAGATTGTGCACGTCATTACGCCCTACCTGACGGACTCTCTGAAAAATGGCCAATAATGAGATATGGATTTCACGGGCTTGCGCATCAGTCCCAATGGAATCAACTGCAAAAGCAAAAGAAATATGAACGCGTTATCACTATACATCTCGGAGGCGGAAGCTCATTAGCTGCCTGGAAAGGGGGAATAGTTATCGACACAACAATGGGCTTTACACCAAGTGACGGCCTTCCTATGACAACACGTAGCGGAAGTATAGATCCTAATATTGTATTGCATTTGCTTGAACGGGAAGAACACACACCTGAAAGCTTATCCAGATTATTTAACCATTCTTCTGGACTCGCAGGAATTAGCGGAATTTCAGGAGACTACCGTGATCTCAAAAAGAGTGAGTCTGGCTCTGCTTCTGTAGCGTTAGAAATATATTCCTATGCACTTACCAAGGCAATAGGAGCTTTTGTCGGTGTAATGGGAGGCGTAGATGCTATTGTATTCGGAGGTGGACTTGGTGAGCACCAACCGGATATACGAGCAGATTCTTTATGTCAGCTGAGCAAGCTTGGGATTTCTATTTGTGAAAAAAAGAATAGAAGTGCACAAGGAATTTGCGCGCTTCATCAAAAACATTCTCAAACTGAAATATGGCTTATTCCCAGCGATGAATGCCTGGAGATGCTCGGCCAGTATAAACGATATTCCAAGGAGACAGTTTAATGTCAACAAGCTATAGCACTGAGGTAAGCGATCAATTCAATGAATGGTCTCACGGATATCGTAAAATTCAACACACTAAAGCCACAGTTAGACTTGTCGAAGAATACCTCCAACGTATTCCTCTTGAATCAAAGGATGACCATAGGAAGTTATTAAACACGATTGCGTTGTTAAAAGCTGCTGACCGAATTTGTAGTGCTAGCATGTGGCTAGTCGCTCACATGACATATGCTAAACGTGTTCCCATGGATGGCTCGGCTCTAACCGCCGATGACTTTAAGAAAAAAGCGCAGGGGCATACTGGTGGTGCTCTAAACATGACACCCGCCTATACGGGTTATCTTCTTGCCAATTCGCTTAGCGGAAAAACACGCTCGTGGGTAATGGGTCAGGGTCATTGTGTTGCAGCAATAGAAGCAGTAAACGCTATTATAGGCAATCAGTATGAAGAAAAAGCAAAACTTTATTCATGTGATGAGCAGGGATTGAGTCGTTTGTGTAGAGACTACTACTCATATGAACTTGATAAAGATGGTGAACTTAAATCACGCATAGGTAGTCATGTAAATATTCATACAGCAGGCGGAATTTCAGAAGGCGGATATTTGGGGTTCACGGCACTTCAATATTCACATGTGCCCCTTCCCGGGCAAGAATTAGTAGCATTTTTAAGTGACGGCGCTTTTGAAGAACAAAGAGGTAGCGATTGGGCACCGCGTTGGTGGCGCGCAGCTGATACGGGATTAGTCACACCTGTTATGATCGAAAATGGTCGCAAAATTGATCAGCGGACATTGATGGCGCAGGAAGGAGGAACAAGCTACTTCGAAAAATACCTAAAACTGCATGATTTTAATCCTTTGCCTATAGATGGGAGTGATCCAGCTGCTTACGCTATGGCTCTTCTTAATGCTATGGAGACCTTATCAAAAATTGGTCAGGAAGCCCAGGAGGGGCGTATCTCCTACCCGGTCAAACTTCCTTACATTATCGCGGAGGTGGTTAAAGGTTACGGGCTACCTGCAGCAGGAACAAACGCAGCTCATAACCTGCCATTAGGTGAGAATCTAGTTGAAGACGATAAGGCAAGGGAAGAATTTATTAACGCTACCGCCGCTCTATATGTCTCTCAAACAGAACTAGAAGAAAGTGTGAAAACTCTTAATAATCATTCGATTAATGGTCGTGTCCGAGAAAAAGACCATGAATTGAGATTACTGAAACGTAGAGAGTTAATTTTTCCAGACGATAATTACATCGAATCAGGCCTATCAGTTTCCTGTCTGAGAGAGATTGATAAGTGGTTCTCAGATCTAATTCATTGCAATAAATCTGTACGTTTTCGTTTAGGCAATCCTGATGAAGTGCAAAGTAACAAAATGACTAAAACATTAGCATCATTAAAACACCGAGTGGCTAATCCAGAAAACAATGAGACAGAGTCGATAACTGGAGGTGTTATTTCTGCATTAAACGAAGAGGCTGTCGTGTCGGCTGTATTGGCGAATAAGCAGGGTGTAGGGATGGTAGTTAGTTACGAAGCTTTTGCTATGAAGATGATTGGCGCGATGCGCCAAGAAGTTATTTTTTCAAGAAACTTAAAAAAAGCAAATCGACCAGCTGAATGGATTAGTATACCGGTGATAGCAACGTCGCATACTTGGGAAAACGGAAAAAACGAGCAATCCCACCAGGATCCCAAGTTTTCCGAAAACTGGCTCTGCGAGATGTCAGATATTTCGCCTGTGTATTTTCCTATTGATGCAAATACATCTAAGGCGATTTTAATCAATCTATATAAGACTAGAGGGAAGATAGCGGCGATGGTTGCTTCAAAAAAGGCCCTTCCCGTTGTAACAACCGGCGATGAAGCAGCAACGGCGGCGAATAACGGCGTATTTATTGCGATCAAGGAACCGAATGCTGACATTCAGCTCATCGCTATTGGAGGTTATCAATTACAAAGCTCCCTTAAAGCCGCAAAATTATTGCAGAGGGAATCAGTAAAATGTGAGGTCGTAGCCTTACTTGAACCGGGGCGATTTCGAGTTCCCCGTGACGAAACAGAAGCAGAGTATTGCCATGATAAAGTTATGATTGATCTTATAATTGCACCTGCTCCCTTGCGCATTGTGGTTTCACATACTGGAGAAGAAGTTATCACGGGAGTCTTGCGGCGGCTCGATTTAGGCACCGAAAAAACAACTTTCATGGGATATAAAAATCAGGGGGGTACATTAAACTTAGACGGTATGTTAAAGGTTAATGGACAATCCGAAAGAGATATTGAGAGCGTGGCTAAAAAGATGCTCAGTATCAACAAGTAATAAAAATTTTTTTTAGGAAATCACTTCGGCATTATCAGTATCACACAATGCCTACATACTAGACATCTCAAATAGGAACATCAATGACTGGATTTCCAGAACTTGGCATTTTAGATTCTACAATTTCATTAATTCGCGATCCTTATCGCTATATATCCAAGCACTGCGATGAACTTAATACTGATGTATTTCAAGCTCGATTGCTATTACAGAAAACTGTCTGTATGCGAGGTGAAGAAGCGGCGAGAATTTTTTATAATACTGAATACTTTTCTCGTGCTGGTGTTGCGCCCTCAAGAATCAAGAAAACTCTCTTTGGTGAAGGTGGTGTCCAAGGGCTTGATGAAGAAGAACATTTACAACGTAAAAAAATGTTTATGTCTTTTTTAAGGGCAGACAAGCTCGGAAAGTTGAGCATGATCACTTGCGATATCTGGAAAAGCCGAGTTAAAGATTGGTCTTCAAAAGAGAAGATAAATTTATATCAACAGTCTTGTGAACTGTTAACCCAATCAGTATGTATGTGGGCAGGCGTTCCTCTCAAGGAATCCGAAGTAAGCCAACGTAGTGAGGAACTAACAGCATTATTTAACTACGCAGGTAATATAGGACCTAAGCATTGGAAAGCAAGAATTGCAAGAAAACGAAATGAAGCATGGTTGATAAGCATTATCGAAAGCATTCGAGAAGGGACCTTCAGGCCCTCTACTAACAGCGCTGCATATATAGTGGCTAATCATAGAGACTTAGATGGATGCTTGCTGGAATCACAAATCGCTGCGGTGGAATTAAACAATCTTTTGCGGCCAACTGTAGCGGTAGCAGTCTATATAGTTTATTGCGCTCACGCTTTACATCAAAATCCCCTCATCAAACACAGGTTAGTAAATGGATCAGACAAAGACTATGAGTGTTTTGTGCAGGAAGTTCGGCGTTTATACCCCTTTTTTCCATTCACTGCAGCGACAGTAAAGAGAACTTTCGAATGGCGTGGATATAAATTCCCTAAGGGTAGACGAGTGTTCTTGGACTTATTCGGAACAAATCACGATGCTCGTACCTGGGAGAATCCAAATAATTTTGATATGGAGCGCTTTCGTGATTGTAAAGTCAATGACTATGTATTTATACCACAGGGTGGTGGAGATCATTTTCGAAACCACCGCTGTCCTGGAGAATGGGTAGCAATTGAACAAATGAAAATTGCAACAAAAATATTGGTATCCGAATGTGACTACACCGTACCAGAACAGGACCTAGATCTAAGAATGGGGAGTTTGCCGGCTTTACCAAAAAGCAATTTCATTATTTCAGATGTTCGTCCTATAGATAAAGATGAGCCCGAATTCAGATAATAAGTGCACCACTCATGGTTAACGGGTGATAGATGATCAACTGCCTGTTGGTGGTATTCTAAAGTCGCCAAACAATTAGAGTATTACCATGAGTTACAAGCAGTTGATCGAGGGACAACGATACCAGATTGAGGCCTACTTACGCGAGGGTTTCAGTTACAGGGAGATCGGAAAACGTCTGAGCGTGAGTCACAGCACAATCAGTCGGGAAGTAAATCGCAATAGAATTCGGGATAACCACTATTTGCCGGAAGTGGCTCAGGCGAAGGCATTGAAGCGACGTAGCCAAGCCGCAAAGTTCAGGATGTCTGAACTGACGATTACCTTTGTTGAGTTCGGGCTGAACGAAAAATGGAGCCCTGAGCAAATTGCTGGTGTAGGTAAAATCATCGGTCATCATGTCAGTCACGAATGGATTTATCGCTACGTCCAGCGTGATAAATTGAGTGGCGGTAGGTTGTACAAACAGCTGCGCCAGAGTCACAGAAGGTATCGTAAAGGTGACCGTGCGAAGCGGATAATTATTCCGAATCGCGTTGGCATTGAGCATCGTCCCGCTATTGTGAACAAGAAAAAACGGTTCGGTGACTGGGAAGCTGACACGGTTCTGGGCAAGCAAGGAACGGGCGCGATTGTTAGTCTAGTCGAGCGCAAAAGTAAGCTATACCTGATACGCAAAGTGCCAGCGAAAAGCGCAGCAGACGTGGCCCGAGCCATAGTTGGCATGCTGTGGAAATATCGAGGTCATGTCCGAACAATCACAGCGGACAACGGCAGCGAATTCTGTGACCACGAGCTGGTCGCTGAGAAGCTCAAAACCAATATCTACTTCGCGAATCCGTACTCATCCTGGGAACGCGGACTGAATGAGAACTTCAACGGTTTACTGCGCCAGTACATCAGGAAAGGCACCGATTTACGGACGGTATCGGATAGGCAAATTAGTGAAATAGAGCGGGCATTAAATGCCAGACCGAGAAAGAGCCTCGGCTTCAGGCAACCTGTTGCGGTATTCAATGAATTACGCAAGGCTGCCTAATTTAGCGAGTGGTGCACTTCGGAGTTGAATTCGCGGAGGACTTGAATGACCATATTTAACACTTTATAAATTGAAGGCTGTGATTGGTCCAAGTACCGAAATTATATTTAGAAAAACTAATTATTTAATTAAATCCATATTAAATTCAAAAGAGCGCTTCGATCCTAAATGATTTTTAATATCGTTATAACGGAAATGATGAAATTATAAAATAAGCTATCAACTTTTTAAACTATATTAGAACTAGTTACTACACCAAGGTTATAAGAACCAAAAGAAAATCGATACAATCTGTACGAAGTAGTAGTTCAGTAAAGGCTATCGAGGCGCGTAAGCTTTAGGCCGAAATAACGATCCCTCAATCTTGTTTAAGAAAGACTGCAACTTGTCTGAATTAAAGTTTCATATCTGACAGCTAACAGCGACACAGACAATTGAGGAGACTCCCCAAAAACTGACTCTAAGCTACTTTGTAATTCTATCTGGCACTTGAGTAAATGGAAGCACACGCTCGTTATTACTGTAAAAACGCAAGGTCCGCCGCTAAATACACCTAATTTCTCCCATCGGTATAAAAATTGTAACAAGTTGACAGATAAACTGATTGCCCACCACCCCATGGCAATTTTTCACACTATGCTTATATACAACGTAAGGATTACATATGAAATATTCTAGATTTTTGGCAATGATAGTCACCTCGACTATAGCCATGTTCATCATGATGTATTTAAACACTTACGCGATTTTCCACGTTTGGTTTAGTGAAACCCGCACTTATATGGCTCTGTACATGGGAGCCGGCATGGCCATCATTATGCTCGCGTTTATGTTAGGGATGTACACTAATAAAAAAGTAAATACGATAATTTTTATTGGGGCAGTTGCGCTATTTGCCATCTGTTTATATCTCGTTCGTTCCCAAACGACTATTTCAGATTCTGCATACATGAAAGCAATGATTCCACATCATTCTATAGCCATACTGACAAGTGAACGGTCAAATATTGAAGATGCCCGCGTACGTGAACTTGCTGATGGAATTATCAAAGCGCAGCGAAAAGAAATTAAGGAAATGGAGTGGTTGATAAAAGATATTGAGCAGAACGGAAAACTGACCTCTGGGTCTGAAGCAGCAAAGCGCCCGGTTCCGAATTTCGAAGGTAAAGTAGATAAAGGAAGAGACGATGAGTAATAAGGCAATACTCTATAGAATGGTCACCGATGAGCACATTTGCCCTTATGGATTGCGCTCCAAGGACTTGTTAGAGCGGAAAGGCTATGATGTTGAAGACCATCATCTGACTTCAAGGGATGAGACTGATAAGTTTAAAGCAGAGCACGGTGTGGAAACTACACCACAAGCTTTCATTAATGGAAAGCGGATAGGCGGCTATGACGACCTCAGGGAGTTTTTCAATAAAGGTGAAGCAGGACAAACCGGCACTACCTACACGCCAGTTATTGCAATATTTTCAGTAGCAGCATTGCTTGCACTGGCATTTCAGTATTATGTGGCAGGCGAAATTGTCTCAATCAGGACGTTAATGTTATTTATTGCGTTCTCTATGACCCTGCTAGCCGTGCAAAAGCTCAAAGACTTATACAGCTTTACTAATTCATTGATTACTTACGATCTTCTCGCAATGAAGTGGCTTAGGTATGGATATATCTATCCATTTATTGAGGCCTATGCTGGAATAGGTATGGTTGCCCAGCTACCGGCGCTGGCAGTTGCTCCTTTTTCGTTATTTATTGGAACAGTAGGGGCTATTTCCGTTTTCAAAGCGGTTTATATCGACAAACGAGAATTAAAATGTGCGTGTGTCGGTGGAGATAGTAACGTCCCACTAGGCTTCGTTTCTTTGTCTGAAAACCTATTCATGATAGCTGGCGCGCTGATCATGTTATTCCGATAACCATACAAAAGGCTTTTAACTAAGCGGGTAGTGAACCATCAGCTAGAGAATACACTATCCGCATTCTAGTCATTCCTTCACGATGCTAGCCTAGTCATGGTAGTCCACAGAGTTGTAGTTAGTATTATTCAAATACAGCCTCAATGGTTAAAGTGCTCTCGGCCTCATCGAAGTTTAAAATACAAATGTTGCAGTTATTCGCTTACACCAAGTTTAGAAACTGCGAGTAAATTTTTAAGTCTCTTTTTAATTAGGAAAGTCTCGAGCTATTGATATACTAAATTATCATCGTTAAAATGATGTTATCATTATCCTTTGGTTCGTAGATCTTTTAGAAAAATAACCATTCAATAAAACAAACTTAAAAAAGGATGATTACTTAAGATTGAAAAGTAAATTCTTATAGTTCTGTTACTTCCCAACCCTTAACGGTCCTTCGCAAGCAATATTTTATACTTTTCTTTACTGTATCTCTTACAACTACTACGTAATCATCTACTTCTACACATTCAATTTTATCACCATTTTTTAGGCGTGCGTCTGCGGATGAACCTTTGATTATGAGTTCTCTATGATCAATCTGTAAGTTGAACGCTAAACAATAAGCACTCAATGCATCAGTTAATGCTGAATATTGACAATCGGTTTGAGATTGTTTAATGGTATTTACAATGATCTTTGTCATATATAGCGTTCTCAACTCGTTTTCATATCTTGGGTAGCCGCATTTGTAGGTGAGATAGAAATATTAATAAAAATTGAACACGGTAAAATATATAAATAAAACATAGAAAGTTATGTTGTTAAGATTGAATAATCTTTGCGAACATTTTTATGTCGAAAAAGTACATTGTTACAGTTTTTATTTGATAAGTAATAGGCTCTCAGAGTTTAAAATTGTCACTCGTATTTGAGTGTTATTTGATTCTAATTAATGTTAATTTCTTTATCCTCGGACAAATTTTATTATAGATGAAGCCAATATCATATTCTTATTCAACAAATTCAAAATTCCAGTAAATGCAGATGCTCTTAAATTGAGATACCATCTAAAGTATACACTAAGAAATGAACTCAGCAAACAGATACTAAGGAGGATCTTAGAGAATCGCAAGCAGGCAGATAGATGTCTAGTAACTAGGCTATACCGCAACTATGGCTTAGGCCAACTAAATTAATAATGAACGGAAAAAGTAGCATCAACATTTTGCTTCATAGAAAGCTTGGCTGTGATAATCAATCGCTGCAACAACCTACTATAAGTTTAGGGAGTTTACTTGTTCTAATAATTTAGTGCTAGGAGAAAATTTGTCGAATAAAGAACTAGCTAAGATCTCTCTGTGAAAGACACATTCTATTCTTTCCTTGTTTTTTAGCCATGTAGAGAGATTCATCAGCTAGCTTGTATGCTGTGTCGAAGTTAAAATTTATATTTTCCACATAAACTGCTCCAAGACTCATAGTTATTTTCAAGTTAATATTGTAGCTAGATATAAAAAATGAATTTTCAGCGATAACTCGAATCAGTCTCTGACTAAATAGCACGGCAGCCTCTTCGCTCTTAGTGGGGACAAATATTATAAACTCTTCACCTCCAAAACGTGCAAGTATATCAAAATCTCTAACATTGTTTGACAGTCTCTCTGCTACTTCACACAATACGTTATCGCCAGACTGATGACCGTAGATATCATTTACGTTCTTGAAATCGTCAATGTCGGCCAGTAATAAATAACCTGATGTCATATTGGAAAATAAAAGAGCTTCTTCAAAAGCTCTACGATTATACAAACTGGTTAGAGGAACAAGCTGCGATTTTAAATTTGCATTTCTCAATTCTCGTGTTTTTCTTTTATTTATCAAACCAGAAAAAACAGTAGCGTAAAGCAGAATATAAGGTTGATTCCTAAAATAATTGCAAGCATAGAGGCTTTCGAGGCTATAATCAGATATTCATGCTCTATTTCTATATTAAGACTCTAATATTGTAATTGCTGAAATAGACCAAATTTAACAACTGATAAGATAATTTTAGAAGTCGCGAATAATAGTGAAGAAAGTGAGAAGTGAAAGTCCGCTGTAAAAATTAAATAATACACCTTTGTTAAAAGATTGTGTGAGAATTTCAATAAAAGGTTTTCTCCAGAAATCGGGTGATAAAAGTAACCAATATAATTCTAATTCTGACAAATGAATATCGTATTTTTTATTAGATATTTTGATATAATTATCAGGATCAACCGTTAAATTACCGATTAACATTATGGAAATGAAGGATGAGACGATCGCACATGTAGCAATAATTAAATTCTTAAACATGGAGTTGCCTGTTTTTCTCCGGTGAGACCCGTCAAAGTTGGAAATCTTATGTGTCTCTCGCCAAGCTGCAAGTGCCAGCCTAGCTAGGCTTTATTCTACTCTTACTTAACTTGTAAAAGGCTCCAACGTTAAGTGAGGAAAATTTCATTTTTTATCATCTCTGCTCTTTGAGAAACTGTGTATAGATCGTATATACAGTAACCTTTATCTACAAGTAAATATTCTACCGCTGACCGTAGGTTGGAATTATATTGTTCATTTACTCTCTAATAAGGGATCGGCTAACTTCACTTCGTCACGTGCGATCGCAAAAATTCATTTTTTTCTAAACCATTTCAGGGGCGAGTGCTGTAACTAGTATTATGAAATAAATGTAAGGTTGCTCATGCTCTGGCTTTTAGGTCTTCACATCTTCGGTCTTCTAATCTGGTTGGCAACCGTGTTGTATTTGCCAATCTTAATTGCTACTGAGTCGAAAATGCGCGAAGACTTTATTGATATTCCATTTGGAATGGGGTCGGTAGCGCGGCTGATATTCGCGTATGTGGCTTCGCCCGCGGCGATCATTTCTATTATTGCGGGAACATTGGTCTTTGTAATAAACGACACCCTCACTTTCTGGCTGATGGTGAAACTAACCATTGTGACGATACTGGTGATATTGCACGCGAGCCTTGGCCTACTGATAACGCGCCTTGAACGCCAGGAAATGCGCTATCTGGCAGGCTTTAGCTGGGTCTTTCTGATAGCGATATTTTGCTGCGTAGGAAGCATACTGTTTGTGGTCCTGACAAAACCTGCTGCACCTGGTTTTGTGGCATGGCCAATCTAGGGCTCAACTTGGCGTTCACTATTTTGAGGCTCGTTAACACCCACGCCGTACGCAAAAACCAGTTGAGCGCCCAAGAACCCAGTAATACCGATAAGGATGCCAGCCAGAACGCTGACATAGATTCCCCAGGGATTAATAAGTTCGCCGGGGTCATCGCCTAAGCGTAAGGTAAGGTTTAATGTGGTCAGCGATAGCGTCATTACTGCAAGAACGGCGTGAGCCCAGGCTGCGACAATATGGCGAATAATACGTACAGTAAAAACATCAATGGCCCCGGCAAGGCTGGCCAAAACACCAAATGCCAGTCCAGCAGCAGTAAGCCAAAAACTGGCTTCAGCCCAGAAAGGATCGCTGGTAACGATAAATACAATATCTGTGACAATGAGTATGAGCAAAAACGCGATAGGAAAATGGATCAGGGCTGGATGTAGTGCATGCCCCCTAAGTGAAGCGCGGCTGCTGATTATTGAATTTGACATAGAAGCGTCAGATCCTGAATACCGTTTAAGGAGTGAGTTTGGTAAATAGAGTAACAGAATATCTTTTCACTGCCAGTGCCTTATTGTTGGCAGGTTGCAGTGAGCCGTATTCCATTCTCGCCCCGGCAGGTCCGTCAGCCAAGGCGGTTACCACAATCTGGTGGGGCATGCTCACGGCTGGAGTCGTGGTATTACTGGGGATTTGCTCACTCTGGTGGTATGCCAGCTTCCGACGCAATCGTAAATATAGCGATGCAGATGTAAAACGTGTTCTTACTCGAATGGTTTTGTGGGGCGGTATTGTGTTACCCACGGTGGGCATAACCGTATTGCTCATTTTTGGTATTCCAGCTGGGAATATTATGCTGCCTTGGGCTGATGAGCGCGCTGTGCGGATTGATGTGCATGCCAGACAATGGGCGTGGGATGTAACATATCCGCAACATGATATTGAACTAACAGATGAAATTCATATTCCTGTCGATACGCCAATTGATATTCATGTGACTAGTGCGGACGTGATTCATGGCTTCTGGGTGCCGCGGCTAGGGGGAAAGATTGATGCGATACCGGGGCACACGAATATCGTGCGTTTGCAAGCCGATGAGGTAGGTGAGTTCGGTGGCCAATGCGCCGAATATTGCGGCCTTTCTCACGCTAAAATGCATTTTAAAGTCATTGCTCATTCTGCTGAGAAGTTTGATGCATGGCTAGCCCAACAAGGTAAAACACAATGAATGGCAAATCAGAACTTCACAAAAATTTTGCCAAGGTGTGGGATAACCTACCTGGGTGGGGCAATCTTGCAGCGGTAAACCATACTTCTATCAGTCAACGATTCATGCTAACCGGGGTGATGTTTTTCCTCGTAGGTATTTTGCTGGCAATGCTGATCCGCTCGCAATTGGCGTTGCCAGGTCAGACACTCATTACTGCCGACCTGTATTCACAGGTTTTTACTATGCACGGCACTATTATGATGTTCTTGTTTGCCATTCCGGTTCTGGAAGGCGCGGCGATGTATCTTATTCCAAAGATGATCGGCACGCGCGATCTAGTCTTTCCCCGTTTGAGCGCCTTAGGCTATTACTGTTACCTCTTTGGAGGGCTGATTTTGCTGTCAAGTCTGGTGCTAGGCATCGCGCCTAATTCGGGCTGGTTTATGTACACACCCTTATCCAGCGACGACTATTCCGCTGGTGCGGGCTCAGACTTCTGGCTACTCGGAGTGACTTTTGTAGAAATATCTGCAGTATCGGCAGGTATTGAGCTTACCGTCTCGATTTTGCGTACGAGAGCGCCGGGCATGAGTTTGAGCAAAATGCCTATTTTCTGCTGGTATATTCTCGCGATGGCGTTAATGATCGTGTTCGGTTTTCCTCCGCTGATTCTGGCTAGCATTCTGTTAGAGCTTGAGCGGGCAGCGCAAATGCCTTTTTTTGATCCTAACGCTGGTGGTGACCCTATTTTATGGCAGCATTTGTTCTGGCTATTCGGCCATCCTGAAGTTTACATTATTTTTCTGCCGGCAGCGGGTATGGTCTCCACTATATTGCCAGTGTTCGCGGGTCGACCTCTGGTGGGATATCGTTGGGTTGTGTTATCAGTAATCATCACTGGGTTTATCAGTTTTGGCTTATGGGTACACCACATGTTTACCGTTGGGATCCCTCATTTGGCCCAGGCATTTTTTTCCATTGCCAGCATGCTGGTGGCGATTCCCACAGGCATTCAGATTTTCGTTTGGTTAACGACATTGTGGGTAGGCCGTGTGCGGTTTGAACTGCCGATGCTATGGATTTTTGGCTTTTTGTTTATCTTCGTTTGCGGTGGGTTGACAGGTGTGATGCTAGCACTGGTGCCCTTTGACTGGCAGGTGCACGATACGCACTTTGTAGTGGCACATTTTCATTATGTGCTTATTGGCGGTATGTTCTTTCCGCTGATCGCCGCCCTATATTACTGGTTGCCCCATTTTTCCGGACGAATGCCGTCTATGAGAATGGGACGCTGGGCGTTTGGCTTGGTGTTTGTCGGATTTAATTCAACGTTTCTGATCATGCACCTAACTGGTCTGTTGGGCATGCCACGCCGAGTGTTTACTTACGAAAGTGGCCTGGGCTGGGATTGGTTAAATCTGAGTTCTTCCATTGGTGGCTTCGTGCTCGCGATTGGTATTTTAATGCTCGTCTTAGATGTGACGCTACATTTTCGATATGGTCGAAAGGCTTCATCTAACCCTTGGCAAGCTGATACATTGGAATGGGCCACGGGCATGCCGCCGGTATCTTACAATTTTGCCAGTATCCCTGAGGTAAAATCACGTCATCCACTATGGGACGACCCGTCGTTGATTAATAGCATTCCAGCTGGCGAACATGGCTTAAAAAGTATTAAGCACGGGCGACGGGAACTGTATGGAACAGATGCGATTAGTGGCAAGCTAAAAGAAGTTATTCATATTCCCAGCCATTCGTGGTGGCCCCTAATTTGTGCGGCTACCCTGGCGGGGTTGTGCATCAGCCTGGTGTCTAAAGCGTATATGGTCGGCATCTTTTTGGCCATTTTGGGTCTAGGCTTCTTTTTACGCTGGAGTTGGGAGAACGGCACGCACAAGACGATGGCACCACTGACGGATGAAGAAGCGAGCCGGGGAGAGCCGCCTCTGCACTCGCGCACCTTTGACGGGCCAGGGTTATGGGGTATGTGTGTGACTCTGTTAGCTGACGGCACCTTATATTTGTCGCTGCTTTTCGGTTGGCTATATTTGTGGACAGTTTCACCGAATAAAACCTTACCTGACGTGTCTGCAATTTCACCAGTTTTAATGGGCCTAAGCGGTATATTACTGACCATTGCAGTGGCTTTTTATCGCCGTCTGAACCGATATTTGCGCCGTGAGCAAGAAAAGCCGCTCGCTAAGTGGCTGTGGCTCGTTTCAGCCTGTGGAATGGGTCATGTTGGGCTATTGGCTTTTATCACCGTTTCGAGTGACCTGCAATTTACGACTAATGCGTATGATGCCGTACTGTTGGTGATGCTGGCCTTTTTGCTGTTCCACAGTATCATCAGCGTGATCACCACTACGCTCCAGGCACTGCGAGTTAGTTATGATCACATCAGTACAAAGCTGCCCTATGAAATTGTCGTAATGAGTCCCATGTGGTTGTTTACACTTGTTATTTTTTGGCTAAGCTTCGCAAGCTTTTTGATCTTACCAATAATATGGGAGGCTAAATGAAAGTTTCCCGCGCGCACCCTTGGCATCTTGTGGCCGGGTTTGTGATTTGGGCGACCTGGTTTGTATTTACTTATGGCGGTGTCGCGGTGGCTTGTCAGCTGGCAAAACCTGCGGCCGGGGCGGGCCCATTTAATTGGATAAACCTTAGTTTTTTAATTCCTACGTTTCTTATTGTTATCTATTTGGGAATTTGCGCCTTTAAGTCGTGGCGCGTAGCGGCAAATGCCGAAAATGAGCCGCGCTTTTTACTGCGTGTAGCGGCGACAAGTTATCTTGCCTCGGCCATTTCGACGCTGGCTGTTGGCATTCCTCTTTTGGCGATGGCACCATGTATTTAATTATTTTCGTAGCAACGTTATTGCTTTGGTCAACCGGTGCATGGGCGCACAACCCCTTTACTAGTGGTGGCCAGGACGCGTTTTCCGCTAGCCTTACGGCGGTGATAGTACTGATATTCTGGATAATCTATGTATGGGGCTGCCGCTACGCTACCGCAGTTGTATGGCGGAGATGGCTATTTCATATCACCATTTTGATCACCTTTTTTACCATTTTGGGTCCGTTGGACGAATGGGCTGAACATAGCTCTGCTGCGCATATGACCCAGCATATGCTTATGATGGTAATAATAGCGCCAGCTTTCGCTTTGGCTCGGCCATTGCCACAGTTCTACAGGGCTTGTGGAGCATATGGGGAAAGATTATGGAAATATGCATTTAAAATCACTCAATATCCGATGGTATGCACCTACTTTCACGGTATGATGATCTGGTTCTGGCACATCCCGAAATTTTATATGTTGGCGTTGGAGAATCCCTGGATTCACGTATTCGAACACGCCTGCTTTCTGATATCGGCGGTATGGTTTTGGTGGGCCTGCTTACATGCCTTTACCCGTAAAGTTCCCTATGCGTTGCTGGCACTGTTGGTGACGCTAATGCACACGGGCTTTTTAGGTGCATTTCTTACCTTTGGCAGCACTCCTTTTTACGGTGAATCCCGCAACCTTGCCGATCAGCAATTAGCGGGACTTATCATGTGGGTAGTAGGTGGAGTGCCCTACATCACCGCAGCATTTTGGGTGGGGCATCGCTGGTATAGACAGCTACAACGAAAATCGCTGACTGTTTAATCAGAAGGATTTGTACGTGAGGACTACCGGCCTCGGAGAATAGTTAGCAATCTTGTCATAGAAAGCGCGCCATTACGTGCTTTCTCGTCACCAAATCAAAGCTTGTTAATTAAGCAGCTTCAAGTACAGCTTTTAGCGATGACAGCGCAACATGGTCGTCCATCTCAATCACCATTTTTGCTGTCAACTGAGGATAACCTTTAGCCAGAACGGCGATTTCCTTACCATCTTTGCGAAAAACAGCGAGGTATTGTTCATCTTCCGGTGTGCCCACCGCTTCGATTTCGTCCCAATCTTTTGCATGACCTACGTATTCAAACTTTACATCAAATTGCTGTGTCCAGAAATAAGGAGTGCGATCAAATGCTTTACGTTCGGCAGGGTAGGCTAGGCTCGCGAGTATATTTTCTGCTGCACAACGACCATGCTGCTGGGCTAGTCGCCAGTGCTCAATGTGCATTTCTTCGCCATTATACGGATAGCTGGTAATATCACCCACCGCATAGACATCTTCAGCAGCTTCAAGGAATTCGTTCACTTTCACCAGTCCCTGATGCGTTAATGTAAAGCTATTGAGTAAATCTTTATCAGTCGTTATGCCGGTAGCTAGCAGCACCAGATTGGCTTCCAACATTTCGCCACTTTCCAGCTTCACTGCGGCTACTTTTTCAGTACCATGAAATTCACTTACTGTGCCCTCGACAAACTCGACGTCATGCTTCTCGTGTAAATCACGGAAATACTGCCCGATTTGGGTTCCAAATTGTTTTTCAAACGGCACCGCATCAGGTGCGATAACCTTTACCCGTATATTGTCGCTACGCTGCTTTAATGAAGCGGCCACTTCCAGACTAATAAAACTGTTGCCAACAATGGTAATATTGTTCGTGTCTTCAACGTCAGCTAGTAGACGTTCCACATGCTCAATATTTCGAAGCGTATGAATCCCCAACAAATTAACGCCAGGTAAATCTGGCCGGACGGGGATCCCGCCTGTGGCAATAAGTAATCGATCGTATGCCAACGACTGACCATCATATAGCTCAATTTGATGGGCGGCAGTATCAATTCCGGATACTTTGGCCACTAGGCGTGTAACTTCTGTGATATCCATGTCGTCTTGATCAACAAGGGGGTCAACCTCATCGGGTTCCATGTCGCCCGCTGTCACAGCTTTGGTAAGCATTGTTCGGTCATAAGGTGCATCTGCTTCTGGATCAACAACAGTGATCCGACCGTGGTAACGATTGTTCGCCAGACTTTGCAGAGCGGCAGCGCCTGCTGCGCCAGCGCCGACAATCACAATATGAGAATGTGCGTTAACTGTAGTTAGTCGGTTTTGTCGTTTATCGGTGCTGTCGGTGGCCTGTTCGGGATCCACAAGTACCTCGCCGTCACGTATTTCAACCGCATACCGAGATAATCCTGTTAGTGCAGGTGGCTCGCATACATCAGAAGAGGCGATATCAAAAGTGCCTTTATGCCATGGGCAAACCAACTTGCCTCGACATACTGCACCATCTTCAAGAGGCGCACCTTTATGAGGGCAATCGGCGCTGCTGGCATAAACGTTTTCACCGTCACGAATGAGAAGAATTTCTGTATCGTTAAGGGTAACGCGTTTAGGTTTGAGGTTTTCAAGGCGATCTGCAGGACCGGCTGAGATAAATGACATGAGAGGCTCCTTATCCAAATGGGCGCCGACACCGTGTGCCAGCAAGGAAAGTATTGCAAGACTCTAAACCATCAAGTTTTATTCCTATTCGCGCATTGAAAACATTAAATTTCATTTTGCGGTCGTGCAATCTTACTTATTCAATTAAAATCATAAGTCTATGACATTTATTAACCAACGCGGTGTGGCAGCAAAGGCTCCTTGCATGATGGATCCCCAAATCAATCGTGTTTTTACTACAAAGTATATTCCTTTCGTTCGCAAGTTTTACAATGTCTCATCGCATTATCGATTATTAAGCAGACGCGGCGCGTCTCCCTAAATTGCCGAACTTGATTAGATTTTGTCTATTTTCATCGTCTTCTCTCTGTCAATGACCCGAAACGCGGCTTGATTCGTTACTCAATAGTAACCCTCTTAATTTTTGGTTTCAGGCAAGGACTTATTGATGGCACGACAAGCAGCAGAAAAGCGGATTGTTCTGATTACTGGTGCATCCGGCGGCGTAGGCAGTGCACTTTGTGGGATGTTGAAAAAAGATTATCACCTTATTGGGTTGGATTTGACACCTTGCGAAAGTGCCGATGAAAGTTACGAGTGCGATTTTACCTCCAAAGACTCCATTTCCCTTGCGCTGTATAAAATTCATGAAAAACATGGCAGTCATATTGCCTGCGTGATTCACCTTGCCGCCTATTATGATTTCTCGGGCGAAGACAACCCATTGTATGAGGCTCTCAATGTAAAGGGGACGGCGGATTTTCTAACCGAACTGCAGCGCTTTGATGTGGATCATTTCATCTATTCCTCCACCATGCTCATTCATCGGGCAGGGGTCCCTGGAGAAAAAATCACCGAGGATACGTCCATTGAGCCCGGCTGGACCTATCCGCAGTCTAAAGCCGATGCCGAAGAAGCCATTCGCAGCCATCATGGCAAAATTCCCTATACCCTGTTACGAATGGCAGGCTTGTACGATGACCACACCGCTGTTCCCACTTTAAGCTATCAGATCGCCCGCATTTACGAGCGGCAATTTAAGAGTTGGGTGTACTCGGGCGATAAAATGGCCGGACAAGCTTTTTTGCATAAAGACGATATGGTGTCATTGTTTACCGAGCTGGTTAAAAAGCGCCATGAAGTGCCCAAAGAAAATGTACTATTGGCCGGCGAAGACAGCGTAATGGGTTATCAGGCGCTGCAAAATCGAATTGGTCATTTGATTTATGGTGAGCGAGAGTGGAACACCATCGAAATACCGGAGTATGTTGCTAAACCTGGAGCTTGGCTGGAAGAAAAAACCGAGCCGGTGGTACCTGACGCCTTTGATCATGGTGAAAAGCCGTTCATCAAACCATTCATGATTGATTTATCGAGTGATCATTATGACCTTAATATCAGCCGGGTAAAGGAACAGTTAAATTGGCGACCACAGCACCACATTTATGATGCACTGGAACCGTTAATTGACAATCTGAAAAAAGATCCGCCAGGTTGGTATAAAGCCAATGGCATCACTTTGCCAGACTGGATGCAAACGGCGAAGGAAAAAGACGTTAACGCCAACGCAATTCGTGAAAAGCACGAAGATCATTATCGTGCCGCCCATAACAACTTTATTTGGGCCCACTTTATGAATATCGGGTTGGCGTTCTGGTTGTTAACCGCGCCATTTTTGTTGGGGTATGAAAGCCGCGCAATGACGATTAGTGACATGGGGTCGGGACTGGCACTGCTGGTGTTTGCCGGTTTAAGTCTGTCATGGCGAATGAGCCAGGCTCGCTGGGCCGCGGGGATTGTCGGATTTTGGGTCCTCTCGGCACCGTTGGTGTTCTGGGCTCCTACGGCGGGGGCCTATCTGAACGGCACGTTAGTGGGCATGCAGATTATTGCTTTTGCCGTGTGCTCGCGGCCAACGCCCGGTGTATCACTAATAGCGGCGGAGACCGGCCCCAATATTCCGCCCGGTTGGGAGTTTAATCCGTCAAGCTGGGTGCAACGGATGCCTATTATTTTGCTTGCATTTGTAGGCTTTTTTATTTCACGCTATTTGTGTGCCTTCCAGTTAGGACACATAGACGCGGTATGGGAACCGTTTTTTGCGGGCGGGAGCGGTGACCCGAAAAATGGCACCGAAGAAATTATCACGTCTGAGGTATCTGAGGCGTGGCCGGTTCCCGACGCCGGGTTAGGTGCTATGACTTATGCGCTGGAAATTCTTACCGGCCTGATGGGGTCAACCCGCCGCTGGCGCACCATGCCCTGGTTGGTAATGCTGTTCGGCATCATGATTGTGCCATTAGGCGTGGTGTCGATTTTCTTCATTATTATTCAGCCCATCGTTATTGGAACCTGGTGTACACTTTGCCTGATTGGTGCATTAGCCATGTTGATTCAAATTCCTTATTCGCTGGATGAACTGGTGGCAACTGCTGAATTCTTATGGCGTCGTAAAAAGCAAGGTCGCCCATTGCTACGTATTTTCTTTACCGGCGATACTGATACAGGAGCCTGGGAGGGTGATGAAAGAGAGTTTGAACGGGGTCCCATAACAGTATTTAAAGACATGATTGCAGGAGGAGTTACTTTGCCCTGGAATCTTGCGCTCTGCATTCCTGTGGGAGTTTGGCTTATGTTCACTCGTTTGACGCTGGGGACCGAGGGCAGCATGGCTAATGCTGATCATGTGGTGGGTGCTCTGGTCCTGACAGTCGTTGTTACTGCTACTGCCGAGTCTGGGCGCTTGGCACGTTATGCGCTTGTTCCTCTAGGCATGGCATTATTTACCACGCCATTTCTGTTCGGTGCCCCTCTGGTTTCAATTGTTTCAAGCTTGCTATGTGGCGCATTGCTAATTGGGTTGAGTTTACGAAAAGGTCATATCAGAGCAAGCTACGGGAAATGGGATAAATTCATTGTCTAGGAAAATAAGAGGGCTACTTCAATCAGGTTATCCCTCTTGTCGGCAAAAAGCATGGATAATAAGCTGCTCCCACAGCCCTGCTAGTCTACAGTTTTCATATGGTGACGTTTTTTGTTCAGTCTCCGACATCGCCCATTTTAATTGCTCCAATTGTGGCAGTGTTTAGACTACTAAAGTATATTTTTCTTCAGAAAAAGTGCAATTTTAGGCATAGGAAATATAGATATATGGAAATTGAAGATAAACCAGCAGTATTGAGATTCTTTGAATTAACAAATAATTTTGCTGGATTGGATCATGTTATTGAATCTATTAACCGATTGGATGCGAAGAATAGACTTGACGAACTAAGCGAAAATTACTTACAGGTACTTTCGGGGTGGGGGAGAGCCAAAGTCAGAGAAGTTAACATAATCCTTGAATGCTTTGGTTTTATGCTTATCGAAAGAGGCAAGGTTACTTCAGTTAATAAGTTTTTTAATTCGAACAAGATTGACGATGATGAAGTTTTCAAAATTGTTAAAAAGCATATACTCGCTGATGATAAAGCTATAGCCGTTGTGAAACGCCTGTCCAATAGCATTAAAGTTGGATCTAAGCTTCCTGGCGAGAGATCTCTTAAGAAAGAATTATCAAATGATACTGATATAGGCAGAGAAAAACTGAGAGAAACACTGCTTAGGCTCGAATGCGGAGGCTTCCTTCTAAGGAAAAATCAGGCTAGAAGGGTTCTTTTAAAGCCGCTGGACGAATTATTCAGATAGGTAAGACCATGGCTGAGTTTGCGTTCTGGGTCGGACTCATAGGCGGTATCCTGGGAATCATAGGTTTCTTCGGGGGCACACCAAGGCATTTGTCTCAAATCCTTGTACCCTTGTTAGTTTTGCTCTCTATTGCCATCTGTATTGCGCTAGAGTTATTAGTTCCCAATGAAAATGAAATTGAGGGTGAGACTCAAGTTGATTGTACCTGGCACGGTTTGCACTCTCTTCTCGTCTTTCTCCGGTTATGAATAGAGTTCGCTGATTGAGAAAGCGATCCTGGTTGTCTAGCGACCTCAATCTTAAGCGCACTGGAACACCATCGTGTTTGCAACGAAGCGCCCTGCTGAGGGAATTTTAAGCGTGTCGCAGGCGCAGCACGGCTGGTATCACGAGGTAGCTCTACAAGGCCTTCTGGGGTCTCGACACAATGGGCGTGGCTGAAGCTATTTTCTTTGAGCATTTCGCCTTCAAAACCATGTTTCAGCCAGCTGAAGTACAAAGGGATCCCGAACGCTTTACAGACTGCTCGGTTGTAATCTGCCATAAAAGCCTAGTCCATGAGATTAGAGCCCGCCCGGCCATCTACATCGTGGTGCCAGGCTTCAACCCGATTTAGGTCTACACCCAGTTCAATCAATCGAAGTAGACACGCGATAGAGTCCTTGCCGGAGCTCATCGCTAAAATTATCTTTTCATATCGATCGAGGTCGATATCAGGAGCGATGAAATAGATCCCCTGTTCGGACTGCTTATTGAGTTGTTCGGCATCGTCCATATCAAAACCAAGCTGGTGGCTGAGGTTAGGGATAACAATGTTATCGTCAAATGCATCCGAGTTAAACATAATGAATACCATCAGTGAATGATAATATTAAGATATTTTAGTTTCTAACTTGTGCTACATTGTCTAACGGTAATGTCTTCAAATTTAGAAGTGTAATATAGAGCACAATGTCTTTTTCTAAGACTGATGCTGACGGTTTTTCAAAGAAGAGTTGATAATGGAATTTGAGTCTTTTATAAAAATAGCTACAGTAGTTGTTTCAATACTTGCAATTACATTTCCATTCTGGCAGTCCAAATTACATAAAAAAGATGATGATAAAAACAAAATTATAGAGATTTTGTTGTCAGAACGTCAAATAGATCCCTTGTATAAAGATTTTATTGATCTTCATGTTGGTAAAATTTTAACGGGTGTAGAAAAAAGAGAGCTCTCATTCTACTCAGCATTGAGGAATTTCAAAAGACCTACCGAAGCCATAAGGGTGTGGAAGAAGTATCACTGGATAATAGGAGGATTTCCTATAAACAATAAGATTGAAAAAAAGTGGGTTTCTATAGTTAATGTAAACCTCCCCTAAAATAGCGGCATACCTTTTTAGAGTTCTTCGGCGTAAACTGAGCCAAGAATGGAGAACTCCTGATGAAAAAGTCCCGTTACACATGACCTTTCCCCCAAAAATAACACCATGACATTGATGAGATTTCCAATAAACTGGAGACAATGGAGATCTCAACATGAAGAAACGTTACAGCGAAGAGCAAATTATCAAGGCAATCAAGCAGCATGAAGCTGGGGCCAAGGTAGACGACATATGCCGTGATATGGGCATATCGTCGGGTACGTTTTATAACTGGCGAAGCAAATATGCGGGCATGGAAGTCAACGAAGCTAAGCGGCTCAAAGAATTAGAGTCCGAGAACAGTAAGTTGAAAAAGATGCTGGCTGACAAACTTCTTGAAGTTGAAGCGATGAAGGATGTGCTGTCAAAAAAGTGGTGACGCCAGCAGCAAGAAAGCCTGTAGCCCGCTATTTGATTGATGTATTTAAGCTCAGTGAACGGGTTGCTTGTAAGCTTGCTGGTGTTAGCAGAACGGGATTTCGCTACTGCCAAAAAGGTAAAGCTGATGATTCAGTTCGTTCACGTTTGAAAGAGCTGGCGTCTCAATATCCTCGATACGGCTATTTAATGCTTCATGGCTTACTGAAAGGTGAAGGTCTGGTTGTTAATCGCAAGCATACATACCGACTTTATACCGAAGAGGCGCTCCAGGTACGTACTAAGAAGCGTAAAAAGCTAACGCGACCAAGACAGCCAATAGAGGTGCCTTCAGCGCCGAATCAACGCTGGTCTATGGATTTTGTATCAGACCAGCTAAGCAGCGGAAGGCGCTTCCGCGTTCTGAACGTGGTTGATGATTTCTCTAGAGAAATGGTTGGACAGCTAGTCTCGGTATCAATTAGCGGACGACAGGTCGCTCGTTTTCTCAGCCAACTGATAGAGCTACGGGGAAAGCCTAAAAAGGTGATTTGCGACAACGGTACAGAATTCACCAGCAAGGCGATGTTCTTCTGGAATAAAGAAACAGGTGTTGAGCTTGGATTTATCCAACCAGGTAAACCGACACAGAATGCATTTGTTGAGAGCCTGAACGGTAAGTTCAGAAACGAATGCCTGAATCAGCACTGGTTCAGAACCTTAGATGAAGCAAGATACGAAATCGATCTATGGCGCGAACATTACAATAACGTTCGACCACATAGCTCACTGAATTACCTGCCGCCTGTTGAGTATGCAAAACGGGCAGCATAATATGAAAAATCTCATCGGAAGATTGGTGCTAATTCGGGGGAAAGGTCACACAGAGTCACAGATCGTAAAGATCTTAAAGGAAGTGGAAGCAGGCAGACTGGTCAAAGAAGTCTGCCGTGAGTACGGTATTTCAGATGCTACCTACTACAACTGGAAAGCCAAGTACGGTGGTATGGAAGCGTCTGATATCAAAAGACTGAAAGATCTTGAAGACGAAAACCGCAGACTTAAAGCGATGTTTGCAGACTTAAGCCTGGAACACCGGATCCTCAAAGATATTGTCGAAAAAAAGCTGTAAAGCCAGCGATAAGACGCGAGCTTGTTAATTATGCGCGAGAGCAGCATGGTGCCAGTTTACGTCTTGCATGTCGCGCTGTTGGCATCAGTGACTCAGTCTACCGATATCAACCTGATCAATCGCGGGATGATAAGGTCATCGCCAAACTGATAGAAGCCGCTGAGCGTTATCCTGCTTACGGATTCAGCAAGCTGTACAAAATCCTGCGTCGTTGGGGCCATGGCTGGAATCATAAGCGTGTTCACCGGATTTACTGCGAGCTCAAGCTGAATAAACGACGCCGTGGAAAGCGACGGCTGCCAGCGAGAAACCCGGAGCCACTGGCCGTGCCGGCTCAGGCTAATCATTGCTGGTCAATGGATTTTATGTGCGACAGCCTGCAATGCGGCAGACGCTTCAGAACGTTCAATCTGGTAGACGATTTCAACCGTGAAGCACTGGCTATCGAGATTGACCTGAATCTGCCATCGCAGCGTGTAGTCAGAGTATTGGAGCGCGTCGTCGCCTGGCGGGGTTACCCCAGTAAACTTCGCATGGACAATGGGCCGGAATTTATCTCAGTCACGCTGGCAAGTTGGGCTGAAGAGCATGGTATTGCACTGGAATTTATTAAACCCGGAAAGCCTACGCAGAATTCTTTTATCGAGAGATTCAACCGCACTTACAGGACAGAAATACTCAACATGTATGTCTTCAAAACATTGAATGAAGTACGTGATCTGACCGAAAACTGGATGACAGAATACAACGAGGAACGACCCCATGATGCACTGAATGATCTGACACCATGGGAATATTTAAGCAAACATGAACAGGCCGAAACCTCTAATTATGGATGTAACTAATTAAGGGAGGTTTACATTAAGTTGACATCGTTATTAGTTATAATGGCACTGGTTTCTATTGTAATTGTTTTGCTGCTTTCTAAAACAATTCAAGCCAGTATAGAGTCAAGTGAAATTCTGTCTTTGTCCAAGCTAGACATTAATCTTGCACAAAGAGTTATTAAAGATTCTCATATTTTTATTGGTGTTGACGAATTTCTAATCTTAAACGCTTTAAAATGGGCGTCTTTTTTAGCCACATTGGCAGCGTCAGCTATCTTAGGTTTTCTTATATACGCAGAATTTTTTATTTTAGATATGATTTTTGAAACCATTCTTTCAAATAAATTTGATATTCAACGTGCTTTGGAATTCAAGTTTAAAGTTAAATTTAAAATATCAAACGCTCAAAATGATAAAGATAAGGGTTGGAAAAACAAACTTATAGAAATTGCATGGTTTATTGAAATGATAATAGCAGTGAGTTATCTTCCAGTCTTAGAGAAAATATTTAAAAAGTATGTAGGGAAATAACTAAATTTATAGTGTTGTTTCATGATAGGACTAAGATATTTTGCTCTTAAATTTCAGTAATTCATCCAACAGTTGTTTGTTTTTTATTTTTCCTTTTAACTCTGACCTAGATGCCAATCCTTGTTCAAATACCCAATCAATCATCTCTAACCATGCTTTGTATCGCCCGGGCTTAATATCTGTGCGCAAACGCAAGGCTAGGTAACTTTCTGCATTAAGAACGCTTGGGAGCTCACTAAGTTGTTGACTACCCTCAATATAATCGTCCGTTCGGGTAGATAAAAGCATCTCAAAGAGAAGATCGTAACCGTCCTCTTTCAGGTTAATACCATTCAATGATGCAGCGGTTTTAAGCTTATCGAGCGTCTTTTTATTGATTGCAATTGTTGTGGTTTCTTTCTTGATTCGGTATTTGAAAGTTTTAAATTTTTGACGGATATTATCAACATCATCTTTCGGTAAAATTCCGTTAAGATATTTTATATCTGCTTTGTAATTTCCGGATAATGTTAATTCTCCCCCCCGATTTACCGATTTTATGACGTGGCCCTTTTCAATATAGCTTTGCCAAATTTCATCTGTTTGTTGGTCTTTGTCTGTCATGATAATACCTGCTGTGATGGCGTGGTCTTGTTTACCTATATTTGTTGCCAGGTTACCACCAGCCTGTCCCCAACCCTATAAAAGTGATATGTTACCTTTTATAGCACCCCTACCCTGACCTTGTGAACTGCTTTCTGTAAAAAAGTGACATATCACCAAATAAGTCAAAACCTGTCTTTATGTTAGTTAAAAATTACTAACGGAAATGACTATTTCAGAAAGTAAAAGAGTCTGCTATCCTGATCCGGACGATCTGACAGGACTGACACATGATCACCACGCTTTCACCTTACGATGCCCATACACCGAACCGGACCATGTCGGAGCTGATGGATCATGGTAAACCGTTGTCAGACGCTCAGGTTTTTGAATATCAGCTATACGGAGTGTCTGAAAATGACCTTCGCTCTGCGGTAGCCGAACACCCTGTCCTTCAGTACATTGCTTCTCTGAGCTCATTGGAATCGCGCAAAAAATCGGTAAGCGTTCTGCAACGGATCATCCGGGCCCTAGAGCCTGACGTCGTCAGAACGGATGGCGCAAAGCCCAATATTTTCACTTACCCATGGCAACACGTCACAGCGGCCGACTTCCGACTGATGCTTAATTCCTTGTCAGTTCAAGCATTTGAGTTGAGTCCTGACGGCGTCAAAGAGAAAGTGTTCAAGCCGGCTTCCCAAGCCACCAAACAACTGATGAAGTCTATCTTCAAGCAAATCATCGGTGCCTATACCGATATGAAGCTCATGAGTGAGCATGAGTACTATGCGGTCAGCCGGATAAAAGTGAAGTCAGTTTCACAGCCACCCCGGGGCCAGTATATCCCGGCAGAAGTGCAAAAAGAGGTTACGCGGTACGCGTCATTATCCCGCACGCGCCGTGGAATGCGGGATGCGGCTATTTTCGGACTATTATTATACGCCGGACTGCGTCGCAGTGAGATTGGGCTGGTGAAGTATGCGGATCTGGACTTTGTGAATCGCCAGCTGAGTGTGTTGGGTAAAGGGAATAAGCGCGTTGATATCCCCTTGTTTGATGAGGCATGGCTGCCACTAAAAGCCTATCTCGATGCCTGGGCGCCACAGGATGACAGTGCCTATCTCTTCACCGTTATCAATAAAAACGATACTTTTCGTGACAGCCCGTTACTGGGTGCAGGTGTGCGGTACATCCTGGGTGAGTTATGTTCTGGTGCCGGTATTGCGCCAATCGCCCCACATGATTTACGACGGACGTTTTGTACTGACATGATCAAGCGATTTGATGTGCAAACGGCCCAGTTATTCATGCGGCATGAGAATTCAGATACCACGCAACGCTACAACATGGAAAAAGAAGAGCAGAAGCGAATTGCACGCGATAAATTAAGTGTGTTGAACTGATGTTTGCTAGAATGGCGCATTATCGGAGAGCGATATATTCGATTTTCATAATATAACTCCCTAAAAACCTCATCTATGTGGCGATAACTAGAGCAATTAAACACTTAATAATCATAAAAAGTACGACCGGGAAAGTGTTCTATTCTGATCCTGAAAAATCTGACAGCTATATATTAGACCAACTAGTGGAATTGCCAAAGACTTACCGCTTCATTTGTGGTTCTTCGGTTCATGCGACTGATATTAATCACCGGATTGAATTGCGATAACACTGAGTAATATTGTACTTCCCAGACTCACGTCATGCCGTGTTATGGTTTAGCGCATGCAGCCTGCATCTTTTTAATAATGCGGGTTTCACCGGGCACAAGGTGTAGCTTGTATTTCTCTATTACAGTCATGAAAGAATCGATATATGAACAGCGATAACGATGATTCGGCGGCAACCATTCATCAGGTCCTTTGGCACCTTTCTGCCTGTTGAGCGAAGCATCTACCAATACAAGGTTTTCATAGTCGTTTGCGAAAGCCTGTCGCTTTTCTCTGGTCCAGAGATTACCGCCGTGACCATGAGCAAACTTTAGCGGGACAATATGGTCAAGATCCATAGCACTAGCGTCATATATAACTTTACCAGAATATGGGTCATACCAACTCCCGCTGATTACCAGACAGCCCTTGTCAGTTTTAAATGTTACTCGTGTTTTCGATGTCGCTATCAAGAGTTCGTGTCGAGTATTCTGACAGTCTCTATCTTCGTCTATCCAATGCGGCCAATCGTTTCGATCGTATAGTGAAACAAAGCTGCGGTTTTCTTCTATCGCCTCTTTTTCTGCTTTGTCGAATTGCGAAGATTGAGATTTAGGAAGTCTGCCGCCTGCTTTCAAACAGTCACTCAGCGAACTGAAGGGAGTGAAGCTTCTTGTTCTCTCGTACGACGAGCTACTAGCATCATGACAGATGCCAGATGAAGACAGCTTAACAATTGAAGAGTCTTTAACAGTTTCTTCCGTGCCATTGCATGCCGCCACTATGAAGAAGACAGATAAACAGAAGAACTTTCTAATCATAATTTTCTTATTACGTTGATATCGCATATACGGTAAGTACTGGTATTACACTTCAGACCGTCAGCAGTTTTACGATGCAAATACTAGTCTCATAGCCAGCATTATGATGACAGAAATACATCTAGACTCAGAGTATTCCTATTCTCGATAACGGACTAATCATGGACAAACGGCTTGCAGCAAATATTCTCATTGATAGAGCAGAAGTTATTCTAACAAATATTGTGGCGCTGACCGATAAGGACAGAGATTATTTCAAAGTCCCGGTGATTGATGTGGTGGTGTCATTGGAAACAGCAATTCAGCAACTGCAACAAGCTCAAGACCATGTATCTAATATAACCTTATGAAATCATGAAGGATTAAAAACGAAATGTCGTTAAGTTTTATTAGCTCAGACTTTCGCTGCAGCGAAATAACTCATGTTAATCTATATTACCATTACCTTTTTGGTAACCAGCCTCATGCAGCAACGCGTTATCCTGCTCGGAAAGCGGTACTTTTGGTAATCAACTAAATCATTCTTACGGTCGCTCGCGCTTACCAAACACGCGATATCATTGAGAAGAAACCCCATCCCGTAATCTCGCATGGTAAAATTACACAACATACGTAATATAGAGATTTGAAATCCATCCTCTGATATCCTCAAATTGCGGCTCATTCAGATAATGGACATACCGACATGGAATATAATCCCAACCAAGAGTACCAATCACCAGCCACGACTAAATTGTGCATTGAGCATGCACTCTCCTACTGCAAATCTCAAAAGATTCTAGCCCTTGAAATTGATGAGAAGGAAAGTAGGATATCCGAAATGAAAAAAGGTATAACACGCTTAAGGACGAGCAAAACCGAGCTAATATTCAAGAAATATGGATACCCTCGCGGTTCAAAAAGCATATATTTCCCCATGACTAAGGTTATAAGTTCTGCTGCAGATTTGACAGATTGTCTTCAGGCGCGAGAAAACTTACTGCAAAGTATCATTTTTCAGGATCTGGTCATTCTCTACCGAGACATGTTGAATATTGAAAGTAGCAATGATGCTGACAGAGAAAACATTGAATATCTCTTAAACGAATTAATATTTGACGATATTTTCGTAAGTTTTTCTCGAATACTCGTTACCGAGTATTTTAAGGAAAATAACAGCATTTGGCATGGTGAAGTTTTCGAAGTAAACCAGTCAAAGCTGACAAAGATGAGTTTGGAAAAAGGTGAATGTAAGGAATACAAAGCTATAGTAGAGAGAATTAACTCTCTATTCCTGACAGATGAATTTCCATCTTTTGGTACAGATACAGTCAATATTGATGATGCGTTCAAGCTATCAATGGCAATGCTGATTTCGGTGGCCGCTAATATCACGAAGGTCAACAGAAATTGTGTCTTGGTAACATGGGACCGTAAACCCAACAATATCGAGCACGTCGACCACGTGGCAGAAGTGCAAGTTAATGGAATCACGATAGCGGAAGAAGACTGTTTCGAAGGTGGTTTAGGTAGACCAGTTTACCTCGATAAAAATCCCCGCCTCAAAAATAAATGTTGTTTAGCTTCGCTAATACTTGAACTAAGAAAGAAACTATCAAATTGTCTGCCAACAAGTAGGATTCGATACCCTTTTCCAGAAATAGCAGAAATAGACTTATTCCTGAATTTGAATGAAGTAAGGGTCATATACAATACTCATACTGTAAACCTCCCCTAAAATAGCGGCATACCTTTTTAGAGTTCTTCGGCGTAAACTGAGCCAAGAATGGAGAACTCCTGATGAAAAAGTCCCGTTACACAGAGTCACAGATCGTAAAGATCTTAAAGGAAGTGGAAGCAGGCAGACTGGTCAAAGAAGTCTGCCGTGAGTACGGTATTTCAGATGCTACCTACTACAATTGGAAAGCTAAATACGGTGGTATGGAAGCGTCTGATATCAAAAGACTGAAAGATCTTGAAGACGAAAACCGCAGGCTTAAAGCGATGTTCGCTGACTTAAGTCTGGAACACCGGATCCTCAAAGATATCGTCGAAAAAAAGCTGTAAAGCCAGCGATAAGGCGTGAGCTTGTTAATTATGCGCGAGAGCAGCATGGTGCCAGTTTACGTCTTGCCTGTCGCGCTGTTGGCATCAGTGATTCAGTCTACCGATATCAACCTGATCAATCGCGGGATGATAAGGTCATCGCCAAACTGATAGAAGCCGCTGAGCGTTATCCTGCTTACGGATTCAGCAAGCTGTACAAAATCCTGCGTCGTTGGGGCCATGGCTGGAATCATAAGCGTGTTCACCGGATTTACTGCGAACTCAAGCTGAATAAACGACGCCGTGGAAAGCGAAGGCTGCCAGCGAGAAACCCGGAGCCACTGGCCGTGCCGGCTCAGGCTAATCATTGCTGGTCAATGGATTTTATGTGCGACAGCCTGCAATGCGGCAGACGCTTCAGAACGTTCAATCTGGTAGACGATTTCAACCGCGAAGCACTGGCTATCGAGATTGACCTGAATCTGCCATCGCAGCGTGTAGTCAGAGTATTGGAGCGCGTCGTCGCCTGGCGGGGTTACCCCAGTAAACTTCGCATGGACAACGGGCCGGAATTTATCTCAATCACGCTGGCAAGTTGGGCTGAAGAGCATGGTATTGCACTGGAATTTATTAAACCCGGAAAGCCTACGCAGAATTCTTTTATCGAGAGATTCAACCGCACTTACAGGACAGAAATACTCAACATGTATGTCTTCAAAACATTGAATGAAGTACGTGAACTGACCGAAAACTGGATGACAGAATACAACGAGGAACGCCCCCATGATGCACTGAATGATCTGACACCATGGGAATATTTAAGCAAACATGAACAGGCCGAAACCTCTAATTATGGATGTATGTAGTGGCAGACTAAACCCGAACACCATTTTAAGTGGTAGCATTACACTTAATAACGAGGTGTTCAATGAAAAGACAAAGACGATCATTCAGTCCGGAATTTAAACATGATTCAGCCAGCCTGGTAGTTGATCAGGGTTACAGTATGACTGAAGCTGGTCGCGCAGTAGATGTACATGAAAATACTCTGCGCAAGTGGGTTCGGCAACTTGAGGCAGAGCGCGGCGGCAGTACACCCAAGTCCAAAGCGTTGACTCCGGAGCAGCAGCGCATACAAGAACTCGAAGCACGCGTAAATCGCCTGGAACGGGAAAAGGCCATATTAAAAAAGGCTACTGCACTCTTGATGTCCGACGAGCTGAAGTCCACGCGCTGATAGACCGGTTGAGGGTGCATGAATCAACAGAATTGGTCTGTTCAGCGTTAGGTGTTGGTGTCAGCAGTTATTACGAACGACGAAAGCGTCAGCGCCTGATTGGTGCCAAGCGGCGTATTCTGCGCGCCAGAGTGAAGCGCCTGTTTGACAAAAGTCGTCAGTCCGCAGGCACTCGAACACTCGTTGATATGCTTCGCGATGAAGGCATTACCATGGGCCGGTTCAAAGTAGGCCGGTTGATGAAAGAACAAGGGCTGATGAGTAAGCAGCCGGGCAAACATGCTTATAAAAATGTTCAGGTTGAACGGCCAGATATCCCGAACTTACTGGACAGACAGTTCAATGTGGAGAAACCCAATCAGGTATGGTGCGGCGACATCACTTACATCTGGGCGGGCTCAGCATGGCATTATGCTGCTGTAGTTATCGACCTGCATACTCGCAGGGTTATCGGTTGGAGTATGTCACACCGGCCGGATGCGGAACTCGCAGCCAGAGCCTTAGATATGGCGTATGAACTACGAGGTAAGCCAGAAGGTGTGATGTTCCACTGTGACCAGGGCTCTCAGTACGCAGCGCGCAAGTTCAGGCAAAGGCTGTGGCGTTACAAGATGACCCAGAGTATGAGTCGACGAGGAAATTGCTGGGATAATAGCCCGATGGAGCGTGTATTCAGGAGCCTGAAATCCGAGTGGATGCCTTCAACTGGCTACAGTTCAATTAACAAAGCGAAACGAGATGTGGGTTATTACCTGATGAATTACTACAACTGGGAAAGACCGCATCAATTTAACGATGGGCTACCACCGGCGAAAGCAGAAAAATTAGCTAAAAAGGTGTCCGGGTTTAGTCTGCCACTACACCTCAACAACTTAAAGCATTGGGTAGAGTTTAGTCAACATCCCACTACCTGTCATAACTTAGTCTTAAAGTTAATAACTTACTAACCTAAAATTTGGCTTATTCTCATTGGCACCATACAAGGATGTTTGTGAATGCCGAGAAACAAAGCCACCTTTATTGACCTGCTGGTAGAATTACCATGGTGGGTATCGGTACTGGTATCCGCCACGGCCTATGTGATGATGGCACATGTGTTGCCATCCATTCAAACCGATAACCAAATTGCCGTTATGGTGTTTAAAGCCTTTGTGATCCCTGCACCTTTTATCGCTGTCGTGATATTGCTTGCCGCCCCATTTGCATTTTTAAATGCTCGCCGTAAGGCCAAACAACTGGATTCCCAACGTAATATTCAAAGCGTGCGTGATCTGCACTGGCGTAACTTTGAAGAGTTGGTGGCCGAAGCCTATCGCAGACAAGGATATCGGGTAACTGAAGGCGGTTATGGTGCCGATGGCGGTATTGATCTAGAGCTTCGAAAAGACGGCCAACTTACTTTGGTGCAATGCAAACAGTGGAAAACGCAAAAGGTCGGCGTAAATGTGGTGCGGGAAATGTTTGGCGTGTTAACTGCACATCAGGCTAATCACTTTAAAATCATCAGTTCTGGTGCCTTTACCCAGCAAGCTATCGACTTTGCGGCAGGCAAACCTATCGAGCTTATTAATGGTCCAAAACTATTAGCTTTGGTAAACGATGTGCAGGTTTCACCTCAGGGAAGTATTGAAAAACCCAAGGTATGTCCAAAATGTTCTGGTGAGTTAGTAGAAAGAACGGCGAAACGCGGCGCTAAAGCCGGCAATACGTTTTTGGGGTGTTCCAACTTTCCTAAATGCCGTTATATCGAATGAGTAAGGATAGAGATGAAAGATCTGGATGGACACAAGAAAATAGCTGTACTTATCGATGCTGATAATGCGCAGATAGCGAGGCTCTCAGCTATTCTGGATGAAATCTCTGCTCATGGTCACGTGCTCATTAAACGTGCGTATGGTGACTGGTCAGCTGAAACACTTAAAAACTGGAAGAAACCGCTTAACGAACTGGCGATACAACCTATTCAACAATTTGCCTATACCACTGGGAAGAATGCTACCGACGCATCTATGATTATTGATGCCATGGATTTACTCTATTCTGACCGAATAGACGCTTTTGCACTGGTCAGTAGTGACAGCGATTTTACTAAACTCGCATCCAGATTAAGAGAATCCGAGAAATTTGTATTTGGTGTGGGCGAGAAGAAAACACCGGTATCGTTTCGAAATGCTTGCGATGATTTCGTCTTTACAGAAAATCTGGATTCTGCTCAGGATGCTAAACCAGAAAAAGTAGTAGCAGGCCCCTCGCCTGTCAGCTCTTCTAACGGTGCTGAAGAGCTTATTCCGGCATTTCTTAAAGCATGGGAACTTTATCAAAATGAAGATGGCTGGGTTAACGCTGGTCCTGCTGGTAGTTTCCTGAAACGGGCAAAGCCAGACTTCGATCCTCGTACTTATGGTGGCAAGAAAGTTACAGACGTCGTAGCCAGTTTATCCAGTGTATTTGAGATGTCCCGCCAGCGGGGAAAAGGGACGACAAGCATTGTGCGTTATCGTCCCAGAGTGATTGCGATAAAATAGATTATGTTAAGCAGACTTAACATTATCAACAATCGACATCTGTTGAGCTGGTGAGCCTGTCGATGTATGAAAAGTCTCGACCTAGCCTGACAGGCTGCAAAGAGCGAATTGCGGAAATTTCTCTTCGTATCGTAGTGCTCATTCAAAAGTATGCTTTGTTTGATATAGCGGACATTACCTTTTCGGATTTTATTGCCCATAAACTACTAAATTAAAACCCGCTTAATGTACCTTACTAATTATCTTTTAAAAATGCAGCTCTTCTATCCGACACGGTTTTCCGTATAAATAGCCTTGATAGGTGTGACACCCCATACTCTGCAATAACGCGCGCTGGGCTTCTGTTTCAACACCCTCAGCTATGACTTGCAGTTCCATTGAGTCGGCTAATGTTATAACTGCCTGAGCGATGGCCCTATCATTACTGCTATTGATAATATCTCGAACAAACTCTTGGTCAATTTTCAACTGATTTATAGGCAATTGTTTTAAGTAGGATAAGGATGAATAGCCTGTACCAAAATCATCGATTGAAAAAGTCACGCCGTGCTGCTGCAACTCTTTCATCTTAGCTTTAACATCAGGAATGTTATTTGCGAGCAACGTTTCCGTAATTTCCAGCTTTAGCAACTGTGGATTTGCACCTGAGGTTTTCAATGCATTTAAAACAGTCTGAACAAAATTATCTTTGCTAAATTGAACTACGCTTATGTTAACCGCAATGCTTAGGTGTTGTTTTTCGGATTCTAAAGACCATTTTGCCAGAGTGGCGCAAGCTTCCTCTAGCACCCACTCGCCAATGGGTACAATAAGACCTGTTTCCTCCGCTAATGGGATAAATTGCAGTGGCGACACCATGCCTTTTTCTAGGTGTATCCAGCGTAACAATACCTCAACACCAATACACTGCTTCAGGTGATTGACCTGTTTTTGATAGAAAAGTACAAATTGCTGGCTTTGTATTGCAGAGTATAAGTCGCTAATAATTGCTGCTCTTGAGCTTACTGCAACTTGCATTTGCGGGTCAAAAAACTGCACACCATCTCGGCCAGCATATTTAGCCTTGTACATAGCCATATCAGCTTGCTTTAACAAATCTTCTTTTGACAGATTTTCACTGTTAAAAAGTGTTACACCAATGCTTGCCGAACTATTGTAAGTTAGACCGTCAAGATTATATTCCCTTGTTAAATTACTCACGATTTTTTGTGCAAGTCTCTCAGCCTGGTTCGCTGCTAATGTTGGTTCATGACTTAAATCTGATGCAATAATAACAAACTCATCGCCGCCTAAACGCGCTACGGTATCACCTTGTCTCACTGAGTTGACAAGACGCTCAGCGACCTGACACAAAAGCAAATCACCTTTATTATGACCAGCACTATCATTAAGGTTTTTAAAGTTATCTAAATCAAGAAAAAATAATGCTGAGAAGTTCCTTGTACGAACGCTATGATTTATAGCTCCCGTCAATCTGTCCAACAACAGACGTCGATTAGGTAGCAATGTTAATGGGTCATAAAATGCTAACTGGTGAATTTCATTTTCACGTTGTTTACGCTCAGTGATATCCCTGACAACACCGATAAAGTTAACTTCACCAGCCATTTGAACTTCAACTACACCAAGCTCGATTGGAAACATAGAACCATCTTTGCGCAAGGCCTCAAGCTCACGAATACGCCCAGTAATGTCACTGACACCGCGTTCTATATAATTTGATAAGTAGCTATCGTGATGCTCTCGATGAGGTGACCCCATCAACATGCTAATATTTTTGCCAAGCGTTTCATCTTCCGTATAGCCGAAGATTTCCTGTGCGGCTTGGTTAAATGTCAGAATTTTACCACGACCATCAATAGTAATAATGCCATCAAGCAACCCTTCAACAACAGCTTCCATCTGCCTTGACTTATCACTAAGCGCTTTTTCTGCAATTATTTGGTCATTGATATCAAAGTGTGTGCCCAATAACCATAGAGCTTTGCCATCATATGTCCTTGAAGAAATACGCCCTCTGGTGTTTATCCATATCCATTCACCATTTTTGTGTTTCATACGAAGATTGGCTTCATATATGGGTATTAGGCCTGACACGTGCTTTTCAAGAATAGTTGCACAATAAGCCAGGTCATCAGGATGCGTTAACCTCTCCCACGTGCTTCTGTTTGCAGGTAATAACTCAGAAAGTGTGTAACCCAGTAATGCGGCCCATTTATCATTGATAATCAACTCGCCTGTTTGAATATTAAAATGCCATGTGCCTATAGTGTTAGCGTCTATTACGGCCTTAAGTAAATTCTGACTGTTCCTTATGAGCTCTTCATCCTGTTTCTCTTTTGTAATATCTGTTTCAATTGCAATATAGCCGCTCAAACTACCACTTTCACTAAACAGCGGGTTACAAGCTATTCTCACCCAGTAGGAATTTTGCGCTTTTGAATAATTTACAACATCAACATTAAAGCCGTTCTGTTGAGCAAGCGCATCTCTCATTATTGCAACAGTGGCAGGATCAGTGTCGGGCCCTTGTAATAACTCCCCAGGCTTTTTACTCTGCATTTCTTCAATGCCATATCCTGTAAGAAAGGAGAAGGCTTCATTAATCCATATAACTCGACCTTTGACATCAGTTATTACCACACCATTGGTTGTCTGCCTTGCAACTTCAGAAAGGCGTCTTATTTCTGACTGCGCTTCAACTTGTGCCGTGGTATTGCGTATGACGACCAATACCTCATTATCATCAATCTTTTTATATCGCGCTTCGAACGATTGATTTGACTTTTCAAACGTGTAGTTATGATGAATCACATCGTTGTTACAAAAGGCTTGCTTGAGGCACTCTACGAGTTGATGACCTAGCTCATTGGGTAGTATCTCATGAACGGTACGCCCCAAAATCGCTTGTTGAGGTTTAAGTAAGTCAGGATGCTCTTTGCAAACCAAAAAACGAAAGTTTCGGTCAATAACAAATACCATATCAGGCAGTGTTGCCAGTATTGAGGTTGTTCTTGCCATGCCTTTTAAAAACTGCTCTTGAAGTCGAGCGTGATCTTCTTTGGCAATTTCATACTCAACCATGTCTGCAAATTCGCGCAGTTCTTGCTGCTCTTTTGCTGAAAAGTCTCTGGCCACGGAGTCAATTAGACATAGAGTGCCGATGGGTTGCCCACTTGTCTCTCGCAGCGGTGCACCCGCATAAAAACGAATATGCGGCGCGTGGGTTACTAAAGGATTTGACGAAAAGCGCTCATCTTTTGTTGCATCTGAAACAATTAAAATATCCTCATGCAATATCGCATGGCCACAAAATGAGATATCACGGCCTGTTTCACAAGCGTCAAGACCCACTTTAGATTTAAACCATTGCCGGTCACTATCCACCAAAGAGATAAGGCATATTGGCACTTTAAATACAGACGCTGCTAATCTTGTAATGCGGTCAAAGCGCTTCTCTGCTGGCGTATCCAGCAAATTAGTTCGCTGTAATGCAAGTAAACGAGCAGCTTCATCAACAGGGAATTCAGGTGCGTTCAAAACGTTACTCCAATAATTTGCTGCTTAATCGATTATTATCAATTGTACTACAAGAATACACTGTTAAATGTTTTAGGCTTTCACTTGAAAGATTACCGCTTAAACCGTACTACCAGTTCATGAAGCTCATCAGCAATCTTGTTCAAATAAATAATCGTCTCTGAAAGCTGCATCGAGCTGTCATTACTTAAATCGGCAAGCGTTGAAATATTTACTATTTGCCGGTTAATGTCTTCAGCAACATGGGCTTGCTCTTCCACTGCTGCAGCCATTTGGGTCGACATAGAAGCGATTTGACCTATGGATTCTGAAATACCGCTTAACATTTTGCCGCTTTCAATAACATTAGAGAGTCCCTCTTCGGCATCAATAGCGCCTGCATCAGCGATTTTTACGGCATCACCTGCTCGATGAGTTAACTCGGTGACGATACCGTAAATCTCTTTTGTCGACTCCTGAGTACGCCTTGCGAGATTTCTAACCTCATCTGCAACTACCGCAAAACCTCGCCCCTGCTCACCAGCACGAGCAGCTTCAATAGCGGCATTAAGCGCAAGAAGATTGGTTTGGTCGGCAATCTGCTCAATCATTTGTGCCGCATTGGCAATACGAGCGGTTTGTTCTGACACACCGCGAACAGAGCTACCAATTTGCTCTACCGTGAGTTTTAACTTTTGAATAGAGCCCCTGGTTACATTAGCCACCTCATTACCCTTCGAGGCAAGATGATTAGCGGTGTCAGCCTGTATTGCAGTATCACTGACATGCTTAGAAACTTCAGCAATAGTCGTCGACATTTCGTTCATTGCGGTGGCAACTTGCATCGTTTCAGATTGCTGACTCTCTATATCTTTTCGCGTTTTTGCTGTGAGCTTTGCACCTTTTTCAGACTCTTTGGCAAGGACAAGCGCTGCACTTTCTATGCGGGTAATCACCGTGCCTAAATGCGCTAACTGACTCAGAATAGCCACTTTTAGCTTACCTAAATCACCTGTTTCATCAGTGTAACTTTGTACTGCAAGTTCATCTGAAAATGCAAGATTGAGCATCTCGTTTAATGCATTCAGGGTTTTCTTTCTATTTAATGAGACCCAAAAGGCAAAGATGATGACAGAGACAAGCAAAGCTAACTCTGAAAGCGCTTTGAAACCGAAGCCAAATAAACCAGCACAAATGGCGATAGATAAGATTAAAAAAGCATTTTCAAGTGATATGGGTAAAGCGGCGCGTTTCGTTTTGCCGGCATTGATATCACGATACAGCTTAGCTGCTCGTTCAACGTCTTGTCTTGATGGACAAGAGCGCACAGACTCATAACCGATCACCTTACCGTTCTGTGTTACTGGCGTAACATAAGCGTTTACCCAGTAAAAATCGCCATTTTTACAACGATTTTTCACCAAGCCCATCCAAGGTTTTCCAGCTTTAAGGTAATGCCACATTTTTTTATATGCCTCTGTAGGCATATCAGGGTGCCTCACCATATTGTGAGGCTGCCCTATTAGCTCATGTTTTTCAAAACCACTGACTTCAACAAAGGCATCATTGCACTCAAGAATAGTCCCTTGAGTATCCGTTACTGAAATTAACTTAGTATTGCTTCCGAACGTTTTTTCTCTATCAGTAACAGGAAGGTTTTTACGCATGAATGTTCCTTATCGCAAAGTATTGAAAAACTAACCTAAATTGTAATATGGCGAGTTACTTAAAAATAGATAGTTAAAGCTCAAGATTCTCTGCAGACGCCAACGCATCTTGCACATCAATCCCCAAATAGCGCACCGTACTCTCAATTTTCTTATGCCCCAGCAATAACTGAATCGCACGCAGGTTTTTGTCGCGTTTGTACAAAATAGATACTTTTGTTCTACGCATAGAGTGGGTGCCATAGAGGCTACTATCTAGACCAATCGAGCTGACCCATTTATGCACAAGCCGGTCATAAGCACGTGTGCCAAGGTGCGGCACAGTATGCTTTCGTGATGGGAATAAATAGTCAGTAGCGTTTAATTTAGCATATGCTATCCATTTGCGTAACGACTCACGGGTATATGCAATTATCTCAAACATCACCGGCGTACCGGTTTTTTGCTGCACCACACTGGTACGAGTGAGAATATCGCCAGAGCGCATCACATCAGAGACTTTCAACGCCACCAAATCACACCCCCGTAACTTAGAATCAATCGCGAGGTTAAACAGAGCCAGCTCCTTTAAGTTGTTGGCTATTTCCAGCCGGGCACGGATAGACCAAATTTCTTGTTGGCGCAGCGGCGCTTTTTGGCCGATGATCTTGCCTTTGTTCCATGGTATGCGGCTTGCCATGATAATGCCTCATTATTTTGCAGTGACATTTCTTTATCGACAGAACAGCGTAAATAATGACCGAACTTGATGTTTCAATTAACATCACATAGCACACTTTGGTATGACCAGCATTTGAGGTTATGTTAGATCAAGACTTGATTAAGCCGAATGCGCATGTAAAAGTCACCGAACATAATTGGCATTTGAAATAGCAATGACCGCTTTGAGCTGCAAAGCAGTCATTGTTGTTGGTTTATGCGAATCTCCGCTTTTGGCACGGAGCAGACTGTCAGAACTGATTAAGCTCTAACATGAGAAGTGACAGGTAGAGTTGAGACCAATCCACATTAAGTCTCGAAGTGCGCCGGGATGCTGCTTAATGTTCTCCAAACAGCTATTCGCTTACCAAGGACTCTTCATTAACGTCTATTACGTGTAGCATAATCTTCACCTACCACCTATTTGCATTCCTTATTGAACCAGTTCGTTTATTCTCGAGCATTGCTGTTAAATGCTCTGGTAACACCAATTATCCTCTACAAAACAGTCCTCGTGGGGCGATTTCTTTGTTACGGAAAACTTATGTATGACGAAATTCAATTTTTAAGATTTGAGGTACCAGCTCTTCCGGATATCTGGAAGAATACAGCTAACTTACATATTGGAATATTGCGCAACTTAGCATCTTATATTCGGCAATAACTCACAAAAAAACGACTATATTGAACGGTTCAATCGGACGGTCAGGCATGAATGGTTAAACATGTATGTCTTTGACAGTATTGAACAGGCTCAGGTGTTAGCGACAGAATGGCTATGGAAATACAACAACGAACGACCTAATATGGCTATTGGTGGCGTCCCACCCAAACAATTATTGAAAGCAGCTTAAGGAATTTCTACGAATAACTGCTGTTTAAAATGGGGGGATTACAGAATCTTTTCAAATTAATCGGCGTGTCACCAGCGGTTGCCCAGTTAATAGGCAAGCTAGTCACAATAATTCTTTTTGCCGTTGTTTATCTCAGCTTCAGGTAAGCCTCTGGATTTCTACTAACAGGTAAGAGTTCTTCTACTTCTTAGCGGTATAATCAGAAAGCAGTTTGGCAAACGCATCTGGATCGTGGTTTCTTAATCTACTCATCGCCTCTATCGCGGCTCTTTTGGTTTTGTGCTTGTGATCCGCTTTCGCCTTATCTATCTTCTCTACCATCGCACTCAGCTCGTTGAGCTTCTCGCTACTTTGGCCTTCACTGATTTCGAGCAGAACTTTTGATATCAGTCCGAGTTGATTGCCGTAACTGGCAATGTTCGCCACCACATCTTTTTCGATGTCCGCATTGCCGGCGAAGTTAAATGCAAAGTGGGGAGATAGCAGGTTTGCCAAAGCATTGAAGTTTTGGTCGACGCGGCCACTCAATGGCCACCTCATTATTTGCTCGATCACCTGGATGTATGGTGTGGACATGTTGAAGTGCTCCTTCAATGTTGCAATTAGCGTGTAGTGGCGATCAAAACTGTCGGGAAATGGACAAACTTATTGTTCGTCCTCGAGCAGGATAGTGTATGAGGCGACGGTCCCGGTAAATGTGGTATTAGGAATGATGTGCTTGACCAGCCATCCTGGTTGAGATGTTCCACTTTCTGATTTAACAATTCCATATCAATGTTGCTGGTCCAGAAATGCCGCTTTTTAAATTCGACAATGCGCTGCATGGCGTCCGTGCCTTCTATGTGTGGTAAGAAATACTTGATGTCAGATTATTTTGTACAATATTTGTTCGTAAATATCAAAGTGGTTATGGAACAGGATTGACCAATGTTTTGGATATCACCCACAACTATTCGTATTTTTTCTTTTTGTCATGCCGATAGATTGCTTGGATAGGCTGCTTTTCCATGACACTGCCCACATGCCTTTCTATCGACGCGCGGAGCCCTTCCATAGCGTTTACTTCATCCAATGATGCAAGACAATCCAAAATACCTTGCGCCATGCTATCGACGGTTTCGCCAGCTGATGAACGGGTCACCCCAGCACTAAAGGCAAAATCGATTAAGTCTCTGCGCGTAGGGAATGCTTTGCCCTTTCGCATTTTAAGCGCCATCGCGTTATCGATGGTCGGGTAAATCAGCGTGTGGGTAACGTCATAAACGGGACTCAGTTTTATATCAGTGTGATCATTGTAGTATTGCAGTGAGAAGTTTTTAAGGTGTGCGTCACCGTTCCCTATCAAGCAATTGAAAGCCACCAGCGCGAACATCTTGTCTACCTCTTCAGGCGATTGCGTGTTGATAAGTGTGGCTTTAAGTACATTCTCATAGCTACCCTGATACTTCTGGTCGCCGGTGCGCCCCATAAGCGTGGCATAGTCCTCAATGCCGATTTTATTGCCTTCATCATCAACGTCGAAACGTTCTACCAAGTAATGCTGCAAATCATCTGATAGCCATACCTTAGGCGTATTCAGGCCACAGTATTCCGCGCATTTCATACAGACGAACTCGTTGACCGTTAGCAGGGGAAATTCTTCATCAAATGTTTTAACGATAACGTCTTTTTGTAATATGGTAGAGCGAGATACCACCACCTTAGGTTGAACACCGGATGCCATTCCGTTGAGGTAATACCGTTCGAGTAGCTGGGGAAATAAGCGCTCTTTACCAGACCAGTGCAATATGTCATTGATGGCAATGGGCTCCGGCTCCGGTAACGCAATACCCGCATCATAGGATAAGTGCCCGATCCCTTCTCCCCCATTAGTGCCAGCAGGTACATATCATCAACGTTGGCGTACCGCATGAGCTTTTCAGAGATATATCGGCGCAAGTAACCCTCTGGCAGGTTTTGCGTAAATATCGGGTGTAAGGCGCCATGTGAGTAAGGCTCGGGCCTGTACGGCATCGTCAATGACACGTCCCTATCCTCTTTGGTGTAGGTAAATGTGCATTGCGCTGCCCTGTTCAAGACACCGGCCGGTGTCCCCCCGATATTGACCTTTAACCGGCGTATCTGCTTGGGCAGTCCCGATAGAATGGAATTAGTCGTCATCGTATATCGAATCCAGTTCATCAAATGTAGGGCGGCGATTAATGGGGGTAGCCGTCAACTCTAAGCCCATGATGGTTAAGTAACGCTCTAGCAGCTGTAGTGACCCCTGATATCGGCCATTCTCAATACGTGAAATCTGGGCACGGTCTGTTTTGAGTTTACTGGCAATTTCGTTCTGAGTTATTTGCCGACGTTTACGCTCAGCCATTAGCTGGTTGCCGATTGATTCTCTGCTCACTTCTCGCACCTAAAGAGTGTCTATATATGCACAAATAATACTGTAAACCAAAAATGTGCATATATAAACACAATATAACAAAAGAAAAAGAGAAACTTATGATGGTGAAGAACCCCTGGAAGCGAAGCTTAATTGACTCATGGTCGGGCTTTCCAAAAATTGCCTCTGGAAGCGCGTCAGGGCGAGATTCGTAACTGGCACTTAGAACACAGTAGCCGGTCAGATAATCGTGTGGAAGCAGCCTGTGACTTCTCGTTTGTGGTATCAGTGAAAACGGGGTAGAACCCATCCATTGATCATCAACCAGCAAAGCGAACGTATGGTTCATTCGTCCCGGCTAAAGCCGTCAATGAATAAAGCTTTCTCTCTTTGAAGGTTACTAATGATTAATGATTTGACTTCTGACTCACTCAAAATTTCTGTGCTTTCGTCTATCTTGTTCCAAAAGAAGAAATAGTTACCGGCCCTACCGACCAACACAGTATTTTCTCTCGTTTTCGCGTTGAGTTTTACCTGCGTGCTGGAGTTTTTCAGAGAGTCAGCATTCATTTTTGCGACAAAGGGTAAAAGTCCTATTAAAATGATAGTAGGGATGGCTATCTTTAATAAGCGTAAGTCTATCTTCTTTAAATTTTTACGTGCCCATTGCTCCATAAACGCAAAAAGAATAAAAACAAACCCTAAACCATGCATTAGTATAGTCTTGCCCGTGATTAGATAATACATACCGTAACCGCTTAGTACTGAAGTGACCAGAACGTTGCCTAATCTTCTGGCAGGTGCTAGATTACCTTTATCGTCTGTACATTCCTCGTCAGTAGACTCAGCAAAGATTTTTAAACTGAATATCGGCAAGATAAAAATATTAAAAATTAAGAATCCCAGAGCTAAAGTTGTTAAGGCGACCATGAGAGGGCTTAAAGCCTGACCGATATAGTCAGAAACACTCAAAAACTGAAAGATATCGATTCCAAACTCACTCCAGAAAAAGGCCAGATAAACGCTCGCTAAACCTAATGAGAAGGTTCCCAAATAGGGAATATATTGAATTGGCTTCATAATTATTCTGTTTTCTTCCGTGCATGAATAAGCATCATGTTAATGGATTGCGTATAACCAACAAGTAATACTTACGAATATTTCTCAGTTTTCACTCACAGGATTTCTGTGATTTTAAATCGCATTTCTGCTGCTTTCAGCCTCAGTCATAGGCCGGCAATAAAGGGACAGTTCATCATCCAGGCATTCCCACTGTGAACCGGTGCGGTTATCACGACGCCGGGTAGGATCGTGCGGCTTAAGAGGATGTACTGTGACTTTCTCTGGCCGGGCATAATTGGTCAGCAAAATAGGCTGTGAGGCATTAATCGACGTGGTCACCGGCCGGCTGGTGCCGTTGGTACCAAAATACAGCGAGGCATTGACGGTATCGTTGCGGGTTTTACGCACACAGAAGCGATGGGTGTTTACCCGTTCGTGCAGGATATCCCGCAGGCGCACCTTATCGCTCAATGGTAGCTTATTCGGTGGTGCGGCCATGATGAAAGGCACTGCAGTCTCCACATCGAGGTATTTATCCGCGTTTTTGCTTATCCAGTGAAAATTCACCGAACGCAGGCGGGACATCTCATCGTCAGCACCGGCATTCACAACATCAATCTGCCGGTAGAGCTGATAGGCAATGTAGCCTTCGCCGTGTGCGTGTAAAAACTCGTGCTTTTGAAGATGATTGCGCTGGTGGACTGCCACCAGCTTGTTGCCCCGGCGCATCAGGCGTCGGTCCTGCACACAGGCGGCGATGTCATCTTTGAGCTGGTTAATGACGGCAATGGTCTCCATGACGTCGTCAGGATTCTCTAAAAACAGCACGCCAGGGTATTTGCCAGAGTATTTACCGGAGACATCATCATCATGGCGCTGGTAATGACGCAGGGCGGCTATCCCTGCCCTCACCGCCTCTTCACCGGTAAGGTGACTGATATCCAGTGTGAGCTCACCCCGACGGTAACGCTCCACGTCGTCTTCGTAGATAGCAGGGAGCTGGGCATAATAGCCGGACGGTGCCAGCACCATGGTGTCGGTGAGCACATCAAATGCATCTTCCAGTTGTGCCAGCAGCTGGGAAAAACGTACCCTGTCATTGGCCATAACACCCTCTATAAATTCAAATGTTTTTACCTACCACCTTCTATATATAACACCAAAAACACCCACTCGTCACCCGCCAAGTGCACACGAGACTTACAAGCTCGTCCCTGACTTACCGTCGCAAGCACGCGCGAGTTAAGCAGGAGGGGCACCTCCGGGGGTGGATGAGGGACGTCAATGTCGTATCCCCGCGAGAAGGTGGTAGGTAAAAACCACGTTTATCACTGTATCTTGGGTAAGGAATACATATTTGCAACGACTGTTCAAACCTTCTAACAACACTCTACAAAGATGATGCCGCAGCAATCGAAGCAACATATAACGTGTTGAATCATGGAGAGTTTAAAACACCTGAGGCTTTGAAAGCAGTGTTTAAAACTTTGGATAACTTCAGATACAAAGATACAAAGATAAGTGGTGGGTAATTGATATCGGCGGCAACAATCTTCGGCTAATGGCCTTTATTGAATTCAGGCACAACCGGATATACGTCAAGCATATCGTTACCCATGCAGAGTACGATGCACTTTGTAAGAAGTATCGCTAATAGGAGCATAACCAAATGTTAGCCGTAGCACAATTTACAGAGCTGGTGAGCGAATTGAATTTACGCGCCCCTGTTCTTCGTGAAATTTCAACCCAGCAAGACCATGTCCAAGCTTTAGCACTCATGGAAGAGTTGATTGAGGACTACGATACCAACTTAGTTGCTATTGAAGCGCTGAGTAATTCTATTGCTCGTTATGAAGCAGATGCACTGTCTTTCTCTGAGTTTAATCAACTAGGATTAGGGGGTGATCCTGCAGTCGCTACGCTGAAGGTGCTGATGGATCAGCATAATCTGAACACTACCGACTTTAAAAATGAAATTGGTGGTAAAAGCATGGTGTCTCAAGTGCTTAATGGTGGTAAGCAACTTACGCGCAATCATATTGAACGCTTAGCCAAACGTTTTGGTATTAGCCCAGCGCTATTTTTTGAGTAGGAAATAGCCATAACGTTGTATTGACTGATGACCTCATGAGGAATTCGAAATCCAATAGCTCTTACAAGTTCAGGGCCTACCCTCTAGGATCCTTCCGCACTTTGTTCATATACCTTTATTTCCCATATCGAGTGTCGAAATGCGCGTTACTTTTGTCCTTCCGGTACCTAAGCTTCTCACCACGCTTATATCGTCGATAATTGATAGCGGCAATTACACAACCGGCGTCAAAACTTGCTATCGGCGGCTCGACTTCTACCTAATCTACCAATCTGTTCCCTGATGTTGAATCTAACAGGTTATGAACTTCGCGTAAGCTGCACTTCAGCCTAACGATGATACCCGCTATCAAAGGGCACGCCCGCTACCTACGGACTCCGGTTTTCCAAGAAAATAACAGATCCTATTCGTCCAGTAGAGCTTTAGGCACAAAGCATCGTTCTAACATGACTACGGATATCCTGGGTATATTCAGACTCCGTGAAGATGACCCCTAATGGTCGAGTTACGTAACACGCCGGTCTCTTTAATTAGCGAACAAGTATCCGCTTTCAAGGATACAGAAATTTCTAAGTGCACATTGAGTATCATCATCCGCAGTATTTACGTTTGGTACTCCTAGGATTTTCTGTATTGAACCAATTGGGCTGGCCCACGCGGTTCACTGACAAACCTTGCAACAGACAACTGTGACATCGATACCACAGACGCTCTGACAATACTGTGCCGGCTTCAGCAATCACATATGGCTGGACATCAGATAGACGGGTATTTGTTCTCTTATAAAGCTCCCACTTCAGAAACGAAGGCACTGCAAACGGTGCACATATTCACCGGACGCCAGCTCAGATTCTATTTGTTTATCCATTCTGGTCGGTCAAAGCCGAACAAAGCGAGCTATGTGCGTTGGATACCCTGTGTAGCAGATGCTTTCCCAAGTAGGGCCCCTTGAATTTCAAACCGCGTCAGTGAATCATCAGCGTGAACAGTTTCCACAAACCAGCCAAAATAGTTGTAACCGGCACAAGGCCTCTCAAGCTGTTCAAATTCCTCAAACTAAGCGAAAATGTCTTTTGGCGTATACATGTCGTTTGCCAATAGCCAGCCGCATAGTGTTTGGACAGGCTAACCTTTTCACCGTCGATAAAGCCGTCTGTATTGTGTGCCAAATAGTAGATTTCATACGCAGATTTATTCTGAGCCTGACAATTCGATGATAGATTTTTGGGCGAGGGGCCTTGTACGCCATCGACTATGATTGACTTTCCGTCGAGGTCGACCGTCATAGCTACGTGGCCGTTGAAAGTGAGCTTATCCTTACCAGAATAATTGCGCGAGTAGCGGATCCCGTTGGTGTACTAGCGATCGCTATCACGAAATGCATCATTTTCCACCGTGACGTGCCAACCAAGACGGTCAAAACGGTTCTTCAACGTGTTCAAAATTCTCAGCGCTCGCTGTTTCTGTGCCGGAGACACGGCCAATTGCAACACACTGACATCGCCGTAAGGTTATCGAAATTCAAACAGAGGCTTTTGCAGCGATGCAGCTGACGCCTTAAGGAGCGGGTAGTGTGACATGCTATACTTGGGTTTCGGCAAAGGCGCGGCGTTGCCTGCCGCCAGTTTGCTTAGCGGTGTCGTCCAGACATGCTGATAGATGTCAGTAACCGAGAATGATGTAACTGCCTCCCCCCTTATGATGATGTTCGCATGCTATAGCATAGTCACTGCGCCTTCCGCCCAGTCTCGCGGACGACGTAATCATCGCGCTGGCCTTTCGGTGTGCGCTTGCCATATGCCCGTTTCGCAGGGAGATATGAAAAAAGGGTTTAAAGAAATGTAATTTCCCTTCCAGGGGAAAAGCCATGGGTAAGAGCACAGCCAACCTGCCGGAAAACAAAAAGAATTTTAACTAAGCCACTGTATAATAACACAAAAACATCCTCTTGTCAGTTTTGCCATTCAGCCAATTTAGCGCTAGAGTTGGCAAGGAAATCACGGCTTTGTCAGTGAAAAAGGCCCCCGCCTTTTCCGGGAGTGCCGGAGGCACTGATGCCGCTGTAACGATGTCAGAAACTGTAACAACAACAGGGTTGCGAAGGAATTCCTGATGCGAAACGAACTTGCACACCGTTTACCCGCATGGCAGCGGAACATTCAAACTGTCTTAAACTCGCCCGGAGGTGATGTCAAACTGGCGTGCGGGATAAAAACGGCCATCCGCATTCTGGATGAATGGGCACTGGCCGAAGCCGAGCGCCCGCCGGTTTTTCGGCAACCGGACCTTCCGCAGGCCGCGACGTACAGTGCGACAGACACTGCCATTAACGTTTCGCTTCTGCTCAGTATTTACGCGTTGTTACTACAATGGCAGCAGGATAAAGGACGCTGTCAACGCTGGTTACGGTGGGAAGAGCCCGCGCTGGCCCCGCACACGCCAGTCAGTCTGATTAGTCAGGGTATCCCGGGGTTATTCCGGGTGCGGAAACTTCTCGCGGCGCGATGCGCATGAGCTATCAGGAAGAAAAAGAGTACATCCTGATGCTTATAACGCCGTGGACCGTCAATGAGACTGAGGCGGAGACCTGGTTTCATCAGCAATATATTCCTGCGCTGGGCTGCACCGCGAACGAAGCGTTAAGCAACGGTCACTTTGATGCACTGAACAACTACCTATCTATAATTGAGGTGGGCGGCTATGCATAATGAATAAGCACTTTCACAGCGCTGAAATTACTGATGAGGATGGTGACAACCTTGCCGTGACCACCCACCTTTCGCATGCGTACCTCATCGAATTCGGTGTCTCAGCAGAGTATGAAATTAATTCCGGATGCGTGCTCTGGGGCATAGTTGAGCACGATAGTCGAGGATGGTTAGCGAAGTCAGATTATGTCTGCACCTCCCGAATCATCGAGCACCTCAGCGATACTCTTTACCGCACTTTGAATAGCGTATACGCCATCAAAACGCCGCCCGAAACCATCGTTTTATCCCTCGCTTCACTACCTGCGCTGCGACGGGGTATTCATCCTTTGCAGCTCATTCTTGAAGGCAATGCGTCTTCAACACTGCAATGCACAAATATTGAGAAATCAATGACAGAATACCCAATTCAAGATGAAAATAAACCCACTCTATCGCGAGATAGCGGCATCGAAGACGAACAGGTGAATGGCGTTTTCGACCCGTTGGTCCTGATGGCGACAGTTGCTCAAAAAGAAGCCGATGCATGTATAGGAGATACTTTGCTCCGCGCGGGGCAAACACTTTATACACACTCAGACGTTAACGCTGGAAAACTGAAGCGAACACGCCCGGATGGCGTTATTGAGGAAGGAACCTTCAGTGATGGAGAATTTCGCACGGACCCGTGACGTCCTAGCCCCGCCATAGTGAAGAGAGCCCGCAGCGGCCTCTGTGGGGAGTCATGACTGGAAAGAGGGTGACACCTTCTTTCCGGTTATGACTGTTTAAGAAAGCGGTTTACCCTGTTATTGAAGGATGAAACGGATCGACGGCATTCCGTTTTGTTCCAGCTCTTTTTCTGTAACCCCTTTTATCACAATCGGATTTTCCTGACTGGCGGAAAATGTGTGAATAGACTCTCCCCCATTGACGGCTACACCCCATGTATTTTTAGGTATTTTCGAATAGCCACAGCTCACAAAACAATCTAAATTGCCCGCGACCACAAGTCTGGTTCGCTTGCTACCAAGTGACGCTTCCAACACTATCTCATGGGCTTGCAGCACATCAAATAACCGCCCCGAGTATGGCTGGCGGGAATCTGATGCATCAGCATACCGCCCGGATATTTTGACTAATTTGGTTCCGCCATGTCGTGAGGAGCTCAACGAGATACTCTTGCCATTGTAATCGTTGAAATACTTGTTAATGGTACTCAGAACGCGGCCTGATGGGATGCTCCAGGTAACCGGTACAATCACATTGTAGGTGCCGTCACTTTCTTTACTCACAGAGACCTCTCCCATACTGAGCTTGCTCTCTTTCACGATGCGTTGGAGCACGTTTTCAGTCAGATCAGCTTTGGCTGTCTCAAAATCATTACCACTTTGTTTTGCCAGC